>UQVV01000103.1 GCA_900544635.1 uncultured Cloacibacillus sp.
ACATCAACATGCTCGGCATCAGGGAGCCCGGCATCTACGGGCGCAAAACCTTCGCGGATTTGGAAAGCTTCATCCGCGAGAGCGCGCGCGAGTGCGGCGCGGAAGTCGAGCTCTTCCAGTCGAACCACGAGGGCGCCATCGTAGATAAAATACAGGAAGCCTACGGCGCGAAGGACGGCATAGTGATAAACCCCGCGGCCTACACGCACACGAGCGTCGCTATTCTCGACGCGCTGAAGGCCGTAGCGCTGCCCGCCGTCGAGGTGCACATCTCCGACGTCGACGCGCGCGAGCAGTTCCGCCGGGTCTCCTACGCCGGCATGGCCTGCGAGAAAAAATTCAGCGGCATGGGCTTCGAAGGCTACCGAGAGGCGATAAAATATCTCGCGGAGAAGTACGGCGCGTGCAGAAGTTGACAGACGGCGGCTTTATGCCTATAATCTTCTAGTTTTAGAATACGCTTGGTGCGGGCTTGAAAAGTCCACAGGGCTGCCTGACACACAGCGGAGGAGGTAAACGAAAGAATGTACGCAGTTATTGAACAGGGCGGAAAGCAGTACAGAGTTTCCGAGGGCGACAAGTTCAAGGTCGAGAAGATCCACGCCGAGGACGGCGCGGTCGTAACCTTCGACAAGGTCATCCTTCTCGGCAAGGACGAAGGCGCGGTCATCGGCGCTCCCTACGTCGAGGGCGCTTCCGTCAGCGCGAAGATCGTCGAGAGCGGAAAGAACGACAAGGTCATCGTATTCAAGTACCGCAGAAAGAAGAACTACCGCAAATTCCGCGGACACCGCCAGCAGTACACGCTCGTCCAGATCGAGTCCATCAACGGCTAGTTTCTACGCAAAGGGGATAATGAATTATGGCGCATAAAAAAGGACAGGGAAGTTCAACCAACGGCCGCGACAGTCAGCCTAAGTACCTCGGCATCAAGCGCGGCGACGGCTCGTTCGTAAACGCCGGTACGATAATCCTCCGTCAGAGAGGCACGAAGTACCATCCCGGAGAGAACACCGGCCTCGGACGCGACTTCACGATATTTGCGCTCGTGCCCGGCAAAGTCCGCTTCCAGACGAAGGCCGACCGCAAGTACGTCACGATCGAGCAGCAGGAAACGCTCTAATATATCTACCGACCGATTTTGTCATGGGGGCCCTTGCTGGAGCAGGCCCCCTTTTCTGGTATTTTAAGAGGTGAACAGATGAAATTCGTTGACTCTCTGATAATGTCCGTCAAAGCCGGACGCGGCGGCAACGGCTGCATGAGCTTCCTGCGCGAGCGCTTCAAGCCCAACGGCGGCCCCGACGGCGGCAACGGCGGACGCGGAGGCAGCGTTATATTCGAAGCGACGTCGAACCTTCAGACGCTCGCCGACCTTGAGTACATGCACCACATCAAGGGCGAGAACGGCGACCACGGCAAGGGCGCGGCGAGAAACGGGCGCGCTGGCGAGGATAAAATAATCTACGTCCCGTGCGGGACGCTCATCTACGACGCGGAGACCGGCGAAGGCTGCGCAGACCTCGTCGAGCCGCACGACCGCTTCGTCGCGGCGCGCGGCGGCAGGGGAGGGCGCGGCAACCGCTACTTCGCAAGCTCGTCGAGGAAGGCTCCGCGTTTCTGCGAGCAGGGCGAGATGGGCGAGGAGGTCAAGCTGCGCCTCGAACTGCGCCTGATCGCGGACGTGGGCCTTGTAGGACTGCCCAACGTCGGCAAGTCGAGCATACTCGCCGCCATCTCCAACGCGCAGCCGAAGATTGCGAACTATCCCTTCACGACGCTATCGCCGAACCTCGGCGTCATAAACACAGGCGACGAAAGAATAGTCATCGCGGATATCCCAGGCCTTATCGAGGGCGCGCACGAGAACAAGGGGCTCGGCCTCGAATTCCTGCGCCACGTGGACAGGACGCGGCTTCTGATACATGTGCTGAGCCTTGAAAGCGGCGACTTCGACGCCATCGTAGAAGATTTCGAGGTCGTGCGCAGCGAGATGCGCAAGTACGACCCGGAGCTTGACGAGCGGCCTTTCTTCGTCGCGGGAAACAAGCTCGACGAAGTCCCCGAGGAGTTCGTGCCCGAGCTGACGGCGCAGCTCGCAGACTATTTCGAGAAAAAAGGCGTATCCTTCATGACGCTGAGCGCGCTCACGGAAGAGGGAATTCCCGAACTCGTAAAGCGCGTTACGAAATTCACCGCGGACCATCCGCGGCCGGAAAGCAGCGTAAGGCTCTACGCGCTTGAAGAAAAGCCGCTCGAAAAAATGCCGAACCGCAAGCGCATGAAGATACAGATAATCTCCATGCACGGCGGCGGCTACCGCGTGCTTCACTACAAGCTCGAAAAGGCGGTCGAACGCTACGACTTCAGCCAGGAGGAGAACGTCGCGCGCTTCACGAAGCTGCTTCGCCGCTACAAGGTCGAAGAACTGCTCGAAGCCGCGGGCGCGCAGCCCGGCGACCTCGTGAGCATCGGCTACAAGGATTTCAACTTCTACCCGGATTACTATCCCGAAGAGACATACGACGAAGAGCCCGAGCCGGAGCTTGAGGAATTCGAGGACGGCGGCGAAGAGGACGAAGATGAATAACCGCGCCGCGGAAAGCCCCGACGGCATAAAGATAGGAATAATGGGCGGGACCTTCGACCCGATCCATTACGGCCACCTTCTCGCCGCGGACGAGGCGCACGCGGCCTTCGGCCTCTCCGAGGTCATATTCATCCCGTCGGGACACCCGCCGCACAAGGCGAATAAAAAGCTCACCTCGCCCGAGGACCGCTACCTGATGACGGAGTTGGCGACCGTCGACTGCCCGTATTTCAGCGTTTCGCGCGTCGAGATAGACCGGCAGGGCAGCAGCTACACTATAGACACGCTTCGCGCGCTGCGCGCGATGCCGAAATACGCCGGCGCGCAGTTCTATTTCATAACGGGTCTCGACGCGGTGCTCGACATCGTCTCTTGGAAAAATCCCGAAGAGATAATGACGATGTGCCGCTTCGTCGCGGTCAGCCGCTACGGATATTCGCCGAAGAAGATGGAAGAGCTCCCGGAAGAGCTCAGAACAAAAATAATCCCGCTGGAGATTCCGCTGCTCGCGATATCGAGCACGGAGCTCAGAGAGCGCGCGAGAAACGGCAGAAGCATCCGCTTCATGGTGCCTCCGGCGGTGGAGAAGTTCATAAGAAAAAAATCTCTGTACAGAAACAACACGGAGGAATAGGTCTTGAGGCGTTCGACAACGAAAACGATAATACTCGCCGTCCTGCTCGGATTCATAGCGGCGGCGGCCGGCGTGGGGGTGCGCCTCTACACGGCATGGAACTCAAAGGGCGAGACGCTGATAGACGCGGCTAAAAAGTCGGCGGAAAACAGCGCCTCATACGACGCCCTCGAAAGCCAGGGCAAATTCAACATCCTGCTCATGGGCGAAGACAACGTCGACGGTTCGAGACGTTCCGACACAATACTCTTCATAACGGTCGACATCGACGACAAGAACATCAGGGTGCTCTCGCTGCCGCGCGACACGCGCGTAATGATACCGGGCCACGGTACGCAGAAGCTAAACCACGCCTTCGCCTACGGCGGACAGGACCTCATGCGCGCGACCGTCACGAACTACCTCGGCGAGCCGATACTTTACTACATGATAGTGGACTACGACAGCTTCCCGGCCTTCGTCGACATGCTCGGCGGGGTTGAGATAGACGTGCCGAAGCGTATGCGCTACGTCGACCGTGCCGGCGGACTCGACATAAATATACAGCCCGGCCTCCAGACGCTCGACGGCAAAACTGCCCTGCACTTCGTGCGCTTCCGCAAGGACGCGCTCGGCGACATCGGACGCATACAGCGCCAGCAGCAGTTCCTGAAGGCTATGCTGAAAAAGGCCTACGACCCGCGCGTGATAATCCGCCTTCCGGAGCTTGCGGCCCAGGCTATGAAGATATTCCGGACGGACATGTCCACCTCCTTCGCGCTTCAGCTCGCGGGATTCATACAGAACGAAGTGGGGCGCGACAAGATGCTCTTCTCGACGCTGCGCGGAACGCCCGCGACAATCGACGGCCTCAGCTACTGGATGGGCGACGTGCGCGACGCGAAGCGCTTCCTCAACGCGCCGTTTGAAGAGCTGACAGGCGAAAAGACGGAGGCGGGAGAGGGCGGCGCAGGCGAGCAGCAGCCAGCGGAGGATGAAAAAGCGGAGAAGCCGGGAATGACGGCGGAGCAGCTCGCGGAGCTTGTGAAGTCGATGCCCGAATCGGTAGCGGTCCTCAACGGAACCGGCAAAAGCGGAGTCGCGGGCGAAATTTCCACGCGCCTCCAGAAAATCGGCGTCGACGTCGTACACACCGGCAACGCGAAGCATTTCGACTACCGCTACAGCAACATAGTCTATCCCTCCGACGCGCCGTCGAGCGTCAAGGATACGGCGAAGACGCTCGGAAAGCTGCTGAGGATACCGGAAGGGCTCGTGAGGCCGGGACAGCAGGCATTCTACGCATCGCTCGTCGCGGGCCACGACTATAACCGTCTCGTGACGCTGCTCGACGAGTTGGTAAAGATAAGCGGCGAACATTAAAATATAACCGAACGACAGAAAAGGAGATGGAGCCAGGAATGGCGGACAAGAAAGACTTTTGCGCACCGTACAAAAAGCTTATAGATGCCCTGATTGACAAGCATGCGCTCGAGGTGACGGCGCACGACCTCAGCGAAGTCTCGGGCTTCGCCGACATCTTCATCGTCGCGATAGCGCGCTCCGAGCTCCACGGCAGGACGCTCAAGGACACGGCGATGGACACGCTCGACGAAATGGGCTTCTCCTACAGAATAGAAGGGGAGACCAGCACGAAGTGGACGCTGCTCGACGCGGGCGACCTCATCGTGAACATACTGAGCCGCGAGGGGCGCGACTTCTACCGCCTCGACTCGCTCTGGGGCGACGCTCCGACCGAAAGATTCTTTGACGAGGACGAATAATCATGGACTGCATATTCTGCAAGCTGAAAGACTACGTGCTCGAAAACGAACTCGCTTACGCCGTATTCGACGTGATGCCCGTCAATCCGGGGCATCTTCTGATAATCCCGAAGCGCCACGTCCAGAACTACTTCGACATAACGCCCGAAGAGGAACTGGCGATGCACGACCTTCTGCACAAGGGCAAAAAGCTCATCGACGAGAAATATTCTCCCGACGGCTACAACTTCGGCGTCAACTGCAACGAGTGCGCCGGCCAGACCGTCATGCACGTCCACATGCACCTCATCCCGCGCTATAAAGGCGATACGAAGTTCGTACACGGGGGAGTACGCGGCGTAATTCCCGAGAAGATGTCAGACCTCGAAAAATAACACAACGTTATCAGAATTATAAGATGTTATAATCCGACGGTGAAATAGCCGCCGGATTTTTTATTTTAAGCGTATGGCAGGACAGATAATTAGGATAAAATAGTCCATTATAAAACGACGATTGGGGGAGAGGCATGATGAAAATAGCCGTGTTCGGAATAGGCGGTGTCGGCGGTCTGGTCGGCGGCGCTCTGGCGCGGAAGAACGAAGAGACATATTTCATAGCGCGCGGAAAAACATTGGAAGCGATAGTCAGCCGCGGCCTGCATGTAGAATCCGCGCTGCTCGGCGATTTCACCGTCAAGCCGAAGGGTGCTGCCGAAAGCGCCGGCGATTTCGGAGTGATGGACGCCGTCATAATTTCCTGCAAAGGGTACAGCCTCAAAGAAGCCTGCCGCATCGTCTCTCCGATGGTGGGCGAGGATACGCTCGTCGTCCCGCTGCTCAACGGCGTCGGAGTCTCCGAGATGATGAAGCCTCTGCTTCCTCCATGCCTCCTTGCGGACGGAGTCATCCACGTCTTCAGCCATATAGAAGAGCCGGGCCATATTGTCCAGAGCTACGGCCCGTGCCATGTCATCATAGGCATGAAAGGCGGCGAACGTCCGCAAAAGCTCGACGAGTTTGCGGAAGCACTCAACGGTGCGGGGATAAAGACGAGCCTCAGCGAGGACATACTTTTCGAGAGCTGGCGCAAATATCTGATAATGTGCGGCAACAGCGTCGTCTTCTGTTACTACGACGGCCCGGCGTGGAAGGTGCGCGAGCACGCAGATTATAAGGACACTGTGCGCGCTGCGGCGAACGAAATAATTTCCGTTGCTGCTGCAAACGGCGTAAAACTGCCCGAAGGCTCCGCTGACTTGTGCGCTGAGAACTTTATGAAGCTTGCGCCCGAAACGGTTAACTCTCTGTACCGTGACCTGAGCTCCGGCAAACCTCCGCAGAAAACCGAACTTGACCACCTTATAGGCAGAATGATAGAAATGGGCCGCGCGGCGAACATTCCGACGCCGTACCATGAGATGGCGTATAAACGCTTCGCACCAGAAAAACGATAAAATTACAAGAAGGCGGAAATACTAAGTAGATTTATAAGCAGCGCATCCCCGTAAAATCTCTAAAATGACAGGCGTTTGAAGAGGG
>UQVV01000104.1 GCA_900544635.1 uncultured Cloacibacillus sp.
GAGGCCGGCTCCACCGACGGCACCGCTATAGCCAAAGCCCTCGAAAACACCAAAGACCTCCAGCTCGCGATATCGCCTCTGACGATCGACCCGAAGACGCACAACCCGTACAAGAGAATGGGCTTCGTCCTCCGAGTCAACGAAAATCTGACGGCCGTCTTCCACAAGGAAGTAATTCCCGATTAAGCGGAACTTTTCGCGAATACGCAAAAGCGCCCCAAAAGGGGCGCTTTTTTGTGACGTTCGGGGATTGGCGGCGGCGGATGTGATTTTTATGTTAATCGCCATAACGGAGATACGCCGCTTTGGATTTCAGCAGTTCGCCGCAATCCTCCATTCATACAAATTCTTATGTTTCATTCATACAAATTTGCGCGTTATATTCCCATCATTTTCTGAGATGCCGCCGCGGCTTTGCCCGCCGCGCGCCCGCACGCTTGATTTTTTCTTCTCCTTCTTTCATAATTAACGCATAAGTAATTTACGTGAAAGTTAATTGTTTGCAAAGGGGGGAAACGTGCGTGTTTATAGGGCGAGAGAGAGAGCTGTCAGAATTTGACGCGCTGTACCGGCAGGACCGGTTTCAGCTGTTTGTGCTTTACGGGCGCAGGCGCGTCGGCAAGACGACCTTCCTGCGCGAGTTCTGCAAGGATAAGCCGTGCATCTTTTATTCGGCCGAGCAGAGCAACGACAAGTTGAATCTCGAAAAATTTTCGGCGCGCGTATTCAGCCATTACGGCGAGACAGATTTAGAGCCGTTCGCAAGCTGGGAGAAGGCTCTGCTCTATATACACCGCCGCCAGAGCGCAGAGCGGCTCGTCCTCGTTTTCGACGAATTCCCTTATCTTGCGGCCGTCAGCCCGTCCGTGCTGTCGGTACTTCAGCACCTTGTCGATCATACGCTTAAAGACGGGAAGCTGTTCATCGTGCTCTGCGGGAGCTATATGGGCTTTATGGAAAAAGAGGTGCTGAGCGCAAAGAGCCCGCTCTTCGGGCGCAGAACGGGGCAGCTGCACATGAAGCCGTTTGATTATCTGACGAGCGCGGAGTTTATGCCCGGCTTTTCAAACGAGGAAAAGCTGACGCTTTACGGAGCCGCAGGCGGAACCGCGATGTACCTGGGACTGGTGAACCGGGATAAGACGCTCGCAGAAAATATTGAGGACATGTTTCTGAAATCGACGGGCTACCTGTATGAGGAGCCGCAGCTTCTTCTGCGGCAGGAGGTGCAGGAGCCGGGCGTATACAACGCCGTGATAGAGGCGATAGCGGGGGGCGCGTCGCGCTCGGGAGAGATCGCCGCAAAAGCCGGGGAAGAGGCGGCGAAATGTCTGAAGTATATCAACACGCTCTGCGAGCTGGGGATTCTGCACAAAGAAATTCCGTTCGGTGAAAAATCGGGCTCGCGGAAAACTATTTATGCGCTGTCGGATTTTATGTTCCGTTTCTGGTTCCGTTACGTTGCGAAAAACAGGACGCTTATCGAGACCGGCGCTGGCGACGCGGTGTGGCGGCTTCGCGTACAGCCGGATTTGAGCGTATATATGGGGCGCGTCTTTGAGACAGTCTGCCGCGATTTTATGCTCCGGGAGAACGCTGCCGGGCGTCTGCCGTTTCTTTTCACGGACATAGGCCGATGGTGGGGAACCGACCCGCGCACGCGGAAGCAGGCCGAGATTGATCTCGTTGCGAGCGACGGAAAGGATTATATTTTCTGCGAATGCAAATGGAGGAATGAGAAGCTGGATCTCGGCGTGCTGCAAAATCTGAAAGACAAAGCCGCGCTGTTCGGCGAACGCTCCGAGAACGCACGCTGCGCGCTTTTCTCGAAGTCCGGCTTCACGAACGCCGTCAAGGAGGCGGCGCGCGCGGACGAGCGCCTGACGCTCTTCTCGATGGACGATTTAATGAAGTAAGCAAAAGCGCCCCTTTCGGGGCGCTTGCTTTTGTGTGACGCTGCGTTTATTTGGCGGCGTTATTTTTTCAGCTGTCTTACGACGTCTATCACGGTGCCGTCGCGCCATTCCACTACGCCCACTATTCTGTCGGTGGTGGCTACGGGGTCGGTGGGGCCGGACATTTTTCTGGCTCTCGCGGCGAGCTCGTCCATCGGGACGACGGGGAGGCCCTTGACTTCGCTGACGGCGTCGAGCAGGTCTTTGCGGCGCGGGTTGATCGTTATGCCGTATTCGGTGACGATGGCGTCGATTACCTCGCCCGGGGTCGTGACGCTGTAGACCCTGTCGGTGACGCAGGGGATGCGTCCGCGGAGCAGCGGCTGCGCTATTATCGTGAGCTTCGCGCCGGCCGCGGTGTCCTGGTGTCCGCCGGTGCCATGGAGCAGAGCGCCGTCGGCTTCGGTGTTGACGTTGGCGTTGAAGTCGGTGTCGACTTCGGTCGCGCCGAGGATTACGACGTCGAGCATGTTGACCGCCGCGCCGCAGTTCCACGGGTTCGCGTACCAGTCGGCGGAGATTTCTATGTGGTTCGGGTTTTCGGCTATCGAGCGCACGGCGTCGAGGTCGAAGGACTGCACGTCCATGAGCTTCCCGAGCAGCCCTTCTTTGAGCAGCTCGACGAAGTAGCCCGTTATTCCGCCGAGGCCGAAGCCGCCCTTTATTCCCTTACGTATCATCGCCTGCTTCATGAAGGCGGTGACGGCGAGCGGTATGCCGCCCGCGCCGGTCTGGAACGAGATGCCGTCTTTGAAGTAGGGGCTCGCCTCGATGAGCTGCGCCGCGTATTTCGATATGAGCAGGCGCAGCGGGTCGCGAGTGACCTTCGTCGTGCCTGAGACGATGCCCGCGGGGTCGCCTATCGATGGCACTTCGACGACGATGTCGGCCTTTGTCTGCGGTATGGAGACGGGCGCGGCGGGGTAGGCGACGAGGTTGTCGGTGACGGCTATCACGGTGTCGGCGTAGTCGGCGTCGGTGTAGGCGTAGCCGAGCGAGCCGCAGGCGGATTTGCCTATCGTGCCGCAGATGTTGCCGCAGCAGTCGGCGGTCGGCGCGGCGATGAAAGCGACGTCGATGTGCACGTCGCCCGCCATGACTGCGCGCGGGCGTCCGCCGTGGCTGCGCAGGACGACGGGCACGCCCATGCCGCCCTCGGAGACGAGCTGGCCTATCGGGCCGTTGACGGAACCCATGATTTTTGTGACGACGCCGCTCTTTATGTGGTCGATGACCTTTTTGTGGACGCCGAAGAGCGCCGTCGGGAAGAGCGTCAAATCCTTGATTCCGAGCTCGGCGCATGCGTCGAGCACCATGTTTACTACGTAGTCTCCGTTTCTGAGATGGTGGTGGAACGATATCGTCATCCCGCTTTTGAGGCCGCTGGCGCGAATCGCGTCCTTGAGCGAGGGCGCGACCTTGTTGGCGCGGTCGTTGTTGAAGCAGCGGAGCTTAGCGCCCGCTATGCGGCCTTCGGGCTTTCTCGCGAAGGCTCCTTCGAAATGGCGGACTTTACCGTAGCCCTCTATGTAGTCGGGTATCTCGCGTTTTACTGCGTTGACGGTCATTGCTGCAAACCTCCTATGCGAGCCCCGCGCGGATGAGCGTGTATTCCGCGCGCTTGACGACGGGGACGTCGACCATTTTGCCGTCGACCGAGACGGCTCCCTGTCCGCGCGCAGCGGCTTCCTTGGCCGCCGCGATTATCTTCTGGGCCTTGGCTATTTCGGCTTCGGTCGGGTTGAACACGTCGTGGACTATCGCTATCTGGTTCGGGTGGATTACGGATTTTCCCGCGAAGCCGAGCTGCTTGATGAATTCCGCCTCGCGGCGCAGCCCTTCGTCGTCGGTGACGCGCGCGTAGACGGTGTCGAGCGGGTCGACGCCCGCGGCGCGCGCGGCGAAGACGAGCATGCGGCGCGCCCATTCGAGCTCGGTGCCGCTGTCGGAGCGCTCGGTGCGCAGGTCGGCGCGAAGGTCCTCGCCGCCCGGGATTATCGCGGCGACGCGCGGAGACGCGGTCGCTATGTCGTATGCGTTCCAGATTCCCTTCGCGGTCTCGAGCAGGCAGAAGAGCTTGAGCTTGCCCTGCGGGATGCCGTTTTTGTCTTCGAGTATGGAGAGCTCCTCGTCGAGTATCTTTACCGTCTCGGGGCCGTCGACTTTCGGAGCGCGGACGCCGTCGAGCCGCTTCATCGGGACTATGGCGGCGAGGTCCTCGCGCCAGTATTCCGTGTCGACGCCGTTGATTCTGACGGTCACCTCGCAGTTTCCGAATTCGCCCTGCTCGAGGTATCTCGACACAAGGATGCGCGCGGTGTCCTTCTCGGACATCGCGACGGCGTCTTCAAGGTCGAGTATCACTCCGTCGGAGCCGAAGAGCCAGCCGCGCGTGAGCATGTTCGGGTTGTTGCCGGGAAGGTAGAGCATCGTGCGGCGCATTTATTTCGCCCCCTTCAGCCTTTTGTAGGCAGCCTCGACGCGCGCGCCGAGCACTATGTCGAGCGCGCCGTTGTCCTGCACCGTAACGGCGAGGTCCGTCGCTCCGAGCGACGCGAGCGTTTCGTTTATTTTCTTTTCCATCGCGCTTTTGAAGCGCGCGGCGCTCGCCCCCGTGATTTCTATTTTCACTCCGGCCCCGGGCGCTTCTTCGAGCGTCACGAGGCAGTCCATCGATTCAAGCGTCCCCGCCTGCGATGTCTTCATTTCGCCATTCCTCCTTACGATGTAAAAGCGGCCCGCCCGTCTTGACTTTGCGAAAGGCGCGCCGCTTCGTTTATTCTACTCTAATTTACGGTACTTTTGTACGCTAGTCATCGAAGCCTACGAGCGACGCCTCGTCCCATGCGCACATCTCGTGGACTTTTTTCTTCGCCGCTTCAAGTTTTTCGCCCGTGAAGGCCGGATTTATCTTCTGCGCTATCGCGGCGGCCATGTCTATGGTCGACGCCGCGTTCTTCTCCCAGTCGGGGTCTCCGCGGAAGTCGCGCAGCACGTCGTAGGTGAGCGTGCCTGGCCTGCTTTCGACGAGGACCTCGCCGAGCGCCTTTTCTATCTTCTGCGCCGCCTCGTCGAGGCCGAGGTACTCGAGCATCATTTTGCAGGTGAGGATCATCGCGCTCGGGTTGACCTTGTACTGGTGCGCGTACTTCGGCACGGAGCCGCTCGACGGCTCGAAGAGCGCCGTGTTCTTTCCGATGTTGCCGGAGGGCGCGAAGCCGAGGCCGCCGGTCAGCTGCGACGCCTCGTCGGAGAGGATGTCGCCGAAGACGTTCGAGGCGACGATTATGCTGTAGTCCTGCGGGTTCTTGATGAGCCACATCGCGGTCGCGTCGGCGTTCTCCTCGATTCCCTTGATGCCGTACTGCTCGTACTCCTTCGCGATTTCAAGGAAGATGCGCTTCATCATGCCGTCGGTCTGACGGATGACGTTGGCTTTGTTGCAGCAGTGGACCGTCTTGCGGCCGGTCGCCTTCGCGTACTCGAAGGCGGCGCGGATGATGCGCGTGCAGCCCTCTTCGGAGAATACGCGCCACGATACGGCTATCTCGCCCTTGCCTTCGCGGAAGCGGTCCATGCCTTTGTGCAGGTCGAACATCTCTTTCGGCAGCGGGAAGAATTCCACGGCGGCGTAGAGGTCTTCCGTGTTCTCGCGGAACATCACGATGTCGATGTCGGGATTCTTCGCAAGCGGCGTGCCGATGCCGGGCAGAGTCTTTGCGGGGCGTAGGTTGATGTAGAGGTCGAAGAGCTGGCGCATCTGGAGTATCGCGGACTTGAAGCCCTTGACGCCGGCCTTGGATGTGATGGCGGCCATTATCGTCGCGTCGGTCTCTTCGATGGATTTTATCGTCTCCGGGGGAACGGTGTTGCAGCGCGGGTCGCCTTCGCCGAATTTCTTGTTCGACTTTTCCCACATACACCAGCCGAGGTCTGCGCGATGCCAGTTGATGGGCAGGTCGAGGGACTCGAGGACGAGCAGAGCGCCCTCCATCATGTCGAAGCCGGAGTCGTCGCCCGCCATGTACGTCACGTCGTAGCGGTCTTTCTTTGCCTTAACCTTCATAATGTTCTCTGCCATGTCTGTTCCTCCTGTACTTTTACTTTTTGTAAGCGCGCCGCACGCGACGGCGCCGCTTTTACGCCAGCCCCAGCTCTTTCTTCACGTGCGGGATGAGCCCGCCGTCATTTATGAGTCCCTGTACGAATTCAGGATAGGGAGGGAAGGGGTATTCTTTTCCGTTTGCGATGATAACGCCGCGCTCGAAATCGACATCGGCCTCGTCGCCCATTTTGAGCTCGTCGCAGGCCTCTGGGCAGACTATCGTCGCGAGCCCTTCGTTGAGGCAGTTGCGGTAGTGGATGCGAGCGAAGCTCTTAGCGACTATCGCCTTTATGCCGCGCTCTTTAAGGCATGTAGCCGCCTGCTCGCGGCTGGAGCCGCAGCCGAAGTTGGGACCGGCTACGATAATGTCGCCGGGCTGGACAGAGGACGCGAATCCAACGTCGATGTCC
>UQVV01000105.1 GCA_900544635.1 uncultured Cloacibacillus sp.
CGAGGGGGAGAGGGCGCGGGCGGCGGAGGAGATCGCGAGGTTCATCTAGCGGGCGCGGCGCGTCCGGAACAGGTACGGAGGTATTCTCTTCATGGTCACTCGCAGGACTCGCAATTTCAAGGAAAAAAGCACGGCGTCGAACATCCTCGGCCGCCTGATAATGCCGGTGGCGGTCGTCATGGCGCTCGCGCTCTTTTATTTCAGCATAAAGCTTTTCTTCTTCTCGCCGCCGCGCGAGGAACAGCATCCGCTGCCTAGCACGGTCAATCCTCCGGCGGTTACGGAGCCTTATGAGGGCGGAGACGATTACGGCGACGAGCTGCCGCCCATCGACGACATGGACGACACTTCGACGATAACGCCGGAGACGCCGCCCGCCGAGCAGAAGCCCGAGCCCGCGGAGACCGTGAAGCCGGCCGAAAAGCCGAAGCCCGCGGTGACGAAGCCCGTCCAGAAGCCTGCGGAAAAGCCGAAGCCGAAACCGGCCGTGACGCAGCAGCCGAAGCCGGCGCAGTCCTCCGGGCCGAGGTGGGACGTGCAGATAGGCGGGTTCCGCGCGCGTTCCGGCGCGGAGCTGACGGTGAAGCAGGCGCGCGAAAAGGGCTACTCCGCCTACGTCGTGGACGAGAAGCTCGACGGCCAGCCGTTCTACAAGGTCAGGGTGCGCGGACACGCGGACAAGAACGAGGCGCGCGCGCTGTCGCAGAAGCTCGCCGCCGCCGGATTCCCCGTCTACGTCGTCTCCGTGAAATAGATATCACAGCCGGCCTCCTTCTGATAAACGGAAGCGAAGCCGGCCTTCTTTATGCAAAAGCTTACGAAAGGTCGCTGATCCTATGGCGGGTTTTGTAAAAGAGGTAGCGCCGCGCGAAGCCGCGCTCGACGAAATAGAAAAACGTCTCAATTTCCCATGGAATTATAAAAAAACGGAAGCAGCGCTCAGCGAAGCCGCGGGCCGCCGCTGTGCGGAAGCTGTCGTGAGCCCCGCGCCATATCCGCCCTTCAGCCGCAGCCTGCGCGACGGCTACGCCGTGAACCATCTCGACGCGGCGGGCGCGACGCCCGGCACGCCGCTCTTTCTTTCGAAGAAGGGCGAGGTGCGCATGGGCGAAGCGCCGGACTTTAAGCTGTCGCTGACGGAAGCCTGTCCGATACCGACCGGCGGAATGCTGCCGGAGGGCGCGGACTCCGTCGTCATGCTCGAAGACACCTCCGAGGCCGGAGGCTGGGTAGAGATACGGCGCGGCGTGCAGGCAGGAGAGAACGTCATCGGCAGGGGGGAGGAGGTCGCCGAGGGCGAGAAGCTCCTTCCCGCGGGAAGCCTCATAGACTTTCGGACGATAAGCGTCCTCGCCGCCATAGGCCGCGCGAAACTGCCCGTCGCGGACCTGAAAATTTCAATTTTATCGACCGGCGACGAAATAGTGCCAGCCGAGGAGCAGAACCCGCGCTTGGGCGCGGTGCGCGACGTGAACGGATGGAGCGTCAAGACGCTGCTCTCGCGCTTCGGCTTTCCCGCCGGGTACAGGGGCATAGCCTCTGACGACGGCGCGGAATTCGAGCGCCGCTTCCGCGAGGAGCTCGCCGCCTGCGACGTCCTGATTCTGAGCGGCGGCTCGTCCGTCGGCGTGCGCGACCACTGCTCGCGGCTCTTCGAGTCGTTGCCGGAGCCGGGGCTGCTTGTGCGCGGCATCAACATCGCGCCGGGAAAGCCGACGCTCATAGCGGCCGACGCGGCGGCGCATAAGCTCGCCGTCAGCCTGCCGGGCCATCCGCTTTCGTGCTTCACCGTCGGCTTTACTGTGCTTATTCCGCTGCTTCTGCGTCTCATAGGCGCGGAGGAGCGCGAGTGCTGGACGCGGACGCGGATGCCGCTCGCCTGCGATCTTACGGCGCGCACGGGGCCGGAGGAGTTCTTCCCCTGCGCCGTGAACGCGGACGGCACAGTCTCGCCGCTCGCGGCGAAGTCCGGCTATATATCGATACTATCAGGCGCGTGCGGCTTCATCAGAATACCCGAGGACCGCGAGACCGCGCGCGCGGGAGAATTTGCGGAGGTGTGGCTATGGCGGTAAATTTCCCCGAACATATCACGCTCGCGGAAGGGTGGAAAATTTTAGAGACGAGGTTCGCGAAGGACGCGGACAAATTCAAAACGAAAATGGAAATTACGGCGGCGCTCGACCATGTGCTCGCCGAGGACATCTTGGCGGGGCGCAACGTGCCGCACTACGCCGCCTCGGCGGTCGACGGCTACGCGCTGCGTTCCGCCGATACGGCGGGCGCGTCCGCCGCGACGCCAGCGAAGGTCGGGGCGGGGAAGTGGCAGTGGATGAACACCGGCGCGGCCCTGCCGGAATGGGCCGACTGCGTGCTCATGGTGGAGGATTCGTCCATGGAAGGCGAGACGCTCTCCGTTTTCAAGCCGCTGACGCCTTCGGCGAACGTTCGTCCGCTCGGCGAGGACGTGATGGCGGGGCAGATAATCGCGCGCGAGGGCGAGACGGTTTCTCCCGCGCTTATCTCGCTCTTCCTCTGCGCCGGAATCGACGAAGTCCCCGTCTACGGCGCGCCGAGGACGCTCTTCATCCCGACCGGCGACGAAATCATACCGCGCGACGAGTGGCTCGGGCACGGTCGCGGAGAGCAATTCGCTTTTCATCTCGGCGTCGTTCCGCCGCTGGGGCTGCTCGATAGACGTCGCGCCGGTGCTCCCAGACAATCTTGAAATTCTGAAAGAATACGTCGAACGCGGCGCGAAGGAGTACGACATAGTCCTCGTCGGCGCGGGCTCGGCGAAGGGGCGGCGCGACCACACGATAGAAGTGTTCGAGTCGCTCGGCGAAGTTTTGTTCCGCGGTGTGCGCGTCAAGCCGGGCCGTCCCGCGATGGCGGCGGTCATCAACGGCAAACCCGTTATATGCCTTCCCGGCTTCCCGATGTCGACCGCGGTCACGCTCTGGTCGCTCGTCTATCCTCTGCTGCGCCTGCTCACGGGCCGCGCGGCGGAGCAGACGGAAATGATAAAGGACGCGATAGGAACGCTCGAAAGCCGCCCCGCGAAGCTGCTCGTCCAGCACTCTTCGCCCGCCGGCATAGAAGAATGGCTGCGCGTCAAAACGGCGCGCGTCGGCGACAAGCTCTACGCCTGGGCGCTGACCTCGGGCGCGAGCGTGCTCTGGGCGCTCGCCGAGTCGGACGCGATAGCGATGCTGCCGCCCTCGGCGCTCGAATGTGAGAAAGAGACCGAGATAAACCTATGGATGACGCGCAAAGTCGACTACGACCGCCGCGCGCTCTTCCAGGGCTCCGACGACCCCGCTATACAGCTTCTCGTGACGCCCGTGCGGCGGCGCGGCGCGGACTTCGCATCGCGCACCGTCGGCAGCATGGGCGGCCTCGCGGCGCTCTCGCGCGGCGAATGCCACTTCGCTGCGGCGCATCTGCTTGACGAATCGACCGGCGGCTACAACGACGTTTTCATAGAGCGCTTCGCGAACGGCAGAAAATGGAACCGCGTCCTCGTATTCTACCGGACGCAGGGAATCATCGTCGCGCGCGGCAATCCGAAGGGAATCCATAACTTCGCGGACCTCTGCGAAAAGGACGTAGTTTTCTCGAACCGCCAGCCCGGCGCGGGGACGCGCGTCCTCTTCGACCATCTGCTCAGGGAGCACGGAAAGCCTGCGGACGAGATAAAGGGCTATTCGCAGATATGCACGACGCACATGGAGGCGGCGAACCGCGTCTACACCGGCCTCGCCGACGCGACGCTCGGCATAAAATCCGCCGCAGACGCGCTCGGCCTCGACTTCATCCCGCTGACCGAAGAGCCCTACGAGCTCGTCATTCCCGAGGAATACATGAACCATCCGGGCATCGTCGCGCTGCTCGACAGCCTGCACGACGCGGAGTGGCGCGCGAAGGTCGAGGAAATGGGCGGCTACAGATGGCCCTAGGCGAGCTCGTCGACGGCTTCGGGCGCAGGCTGAACTACGTCCGCATATCGGTGACGGACCGCTGCAACTTCCGCTGCACCTACTGCATGCCGGAGGAGGGCGTCAAGTGCCTCAGCCACAGGGACATACTGCGCTACGAGGACATCGCCTTTCTGTGCAGAACCTTCGCGGAGCTCGGCGTCGGAAAATTCCGCTTCACGGGCGGCGAGCCGCTTGTGCGCAAAGGGCTTGTGCCGTTTTTGCAGAGCCTCCACGCCGAGATGCCGCATATAAAAACTGCCCTTACGACCAACGCTTCGCTGCTTGAGGAATACGCGGAGGGGCTCGCGCAGGCGGGGCTTCACTCGCTCAACATCAGCCTCGACACGCTCGCCCCGGAGAAATTTCGCAAAATCACGCGCATAGGCGACATTGAGCGCGTCTACGCCGGAATCAGGGCCGCGAAGCGCGCGGGGCTTGCGAATATAAAGCTCAACACGGTGCTCATCCGCGGCTTCAACGACGGAGAAGTGGAGCGGCTGCTTGAATTTGCGGAGGAGCACGGCCTTCTGCTGCGGCTCATAGAATTCATGCCGCTCGAGGACGACGTGTGGACGAAGGAAGCCTTCATAAGCGGGCAAGAAATCCTCTCCATGCTCCCCGGCGGCCGCTGGATAAAGGAAGAGCGCGGCGGCACAAACTCCGACGGCCCGGCGCAGTATTTCGTCAACGAAGCGACGGGGCGCAGAATCGGCGTAATCGACGCCGTCTCGAACCATTTCTGCAAAAGCTGCAACCGCCTGCGCGTCTCGGCGGAGGGCGGCCTGCGGACATGCCTTTTCAGCGAGAACGAAACGCCGCTGAAGGATATAATAGAACGCAGGGACGCGGATGCGCTGCGCGAAACGCTGCTCTCCGCGGCGCGCGCCAAGCCGCGCTGCTGGAGCGACGTAAAGACCGGGACGCTCCACATGTCCGGAATCGGAGGTTAAAAACATGGGCGAATACACGCATTTCGACGCCGACGGGCGGCCCACGCTCGTAGACGTAAGCGGCAAGTCCGTCACGAAACGCACGGCGTGGGCGGAAGGCTGGCTCTATCTGCCCGACGAGATATACAAGACCGTATCGAACGGAGCCGTCAAGAAGGGCGACCCCTTCTCGATAGCGGAGCTCGGCGGCATAATGGGCGCGAAGCGCACGCCCGACCTGATACCGCTCTGCCACACGATACGGCTAGACAACGTAAAGGTGCGCTGCGAGCTCGACCACGAGAAAAAAGCGCTGAAGATAACCTGCGAGGCCACGGCCTCCGAGGTGACCGGCGTGGAGATGGAGGCGCTGACCGGCGTATCCGTCGCGGCGCTCACCTTCTACGACATGTGCAAGGGAATAGACAAAGGAATGGTAATCAAGGACATCCGCCTGCTCCGCAAGACCGGAGGCAAGAGCGGCGAATGGAACGCCGGAAGGGGTTACGGAGAATGATGAGAATACTCAGGCTTTACGCGCCGTCGCTGATAGGCGACCACACGCTCTGCTACGTCAGCACCAACAGGGAGGGAAACGTCTGCATCAACGACGTCGAGACGCCGGTGCTCTGGGCACGCGCCGGAGAGCCGCTCGACGGCGAGGAACGCGCCGCGGCGATGACCGTCGTGCTTCCGCCCGACGCAAAACTCAACGAGGGAGACTTCCTCTCCGTCGGCAAATACGGCGCGACGCTGCTGCGCTGGCAGGAGGGACATTTCCGCGTATGCCGCGCGGGATTCCTCGGCGTCTCCGAGCCCGCGGAGATATGGCCCGCGATACGCACCGCCGTTCTCACGGTCAGCGACAAAGGCAGCAGGGGAGAGCGCGAGGACACCGCTGGGCCCGAGCTCGAACGGCTCGCCTTCATGCGCGGCTGCGTCACCGAGGACAAAAAAATCGTCCCCGACGACCCCGAGGAAATATGCGCCGCCGTCATGGCGTGGGCCGAAGCGGGGATAAACCTCGTCCTCACGACCGGCGGCACCGGCCTCTCGCAGCGCGACAACACGCCCGAGGCGCTCCTTTCAATAGCCGACAAAGTCGTCCCAGGCTTCGGCGAGATGATGCGCGTCGAGACGCTCAAATACACGGGCCGTTCCTTCCTCACGCGCTCCGTCGCCGTAATAACGGGCCGCACCCTCGCCGTAGCCTTCCCCGGAAGCCGCCGCGGAGTAGAGCAGTGCTTCGAAGCGATAGAAGGCGGCCTGCGCCACGCCGTAGAAACCCTGACCGGCGACGCGACCGAGTGCGGCGGACACAGGCATTAACGACGAGTTATAGTCACTTAACCAAACAACAAAACAAATTATGTCATTCCCGCAATCTTCTGGCGGGAATCTCCGTGATAAACGTTAGAGGCAGCAAAGCAACGTATACACTCCGTTTCTGCCTCTAACGATTAGGACGGAGGCCCTGGATAGAAGATTTCCAGGGCGACATAGTTTTTGTTAGAAGTTTAGCAAT
>UQVV01000106.1 GCA_900544635.1 uncultured Cloacibacillus sp.
AGATGTGTACGAAGCCCCGACTACGGACGTGACCGCAGCGCACCAGAGGATGACGCCGAAAATTCTGTAGCCGAGCTCGCCCGCTCCGATTCTGAAGGCCGATGCCGGAGGATTGCTGGGATCGAGCTGCGCGCCGCCGACTACAACGCCGAGGACGGCGAGGAAGAGCAGATAGCGCATAATGCCGGTAATACCGATGGCGGAAATGGAACCGCGCGAGATTTTACCGAGATTTTCGATGCCGGTGATGTTGGCGTCGATTATTCTGTGCGCGCCTGAGAACGTGATGTATCCGCCGACAGTACCGCCGACGAGGGTCAATATCGTGAGCCAGTCTATCTGCGACGGGATTACGGTCTCTTTAAGCGCGAGGCCGATGGGCGGCTGCGTCTTGACGACCATGAAGCCGACCATTGCGAGCATTATGATGCCGAGAATCTTCGTGAACATGTCCATCGCCTTGCCCGCCTCTTTGCTTAAGAAGAGTACGATGGCGCAGAGCGCGCTTATGATCGCGGCCGGGGCGAGCGGAAGTCCGCATATGACGTTAAGGCCCATCGCCGCGCCGCCTACGTTTCCGATGTTGAAAATGAGGCCGCCTATGGCGACGAGTATCGCAATAAAATAGCCGAGTCCCGGAAAGACTTCATTGGCTACGTCCTGCGCGCGCTTGCCTGATACGCCGAGGATGCGCCAGATGTTAAGCTGAACTATGATGTCGATGATGATGGAAACAACGATTGCGAAGGCGAAGGCCGCCTTCAGCTGGTCCGTGAAGACGGTCGTCTGTGTCAAAAATCCCGGCCCGATGGCGGAGGTCGCCATAAGGAAGGCCGCTCCGATAAGTACGCTGGCAGCTGATTCTTTCTTCTCGCTCATTTTTCTTACCTCCTATGGATGATGGAATTAAATCCTCATCTTTATATATGCAAAAAAGTTGCCGAGGAAATAGGTCGAACGAGAAAATCAAAAAACGCAAAAAAGCGGCTGTCCGGCTGCGTTTGCGCGAAGGGGCGAAAAAGGCGTGCGGTTTATGCGGCGTGCGAAATCGCACGCGCCGCACGAAGTGCGAAGCCGCACGGCAGAAAAACGCAACGGGAAGTCAAAGCCGGCAGGTTTATGCGTAATCGATAAATAAAGGAAATTAAGGGAAGAACGAAATCAGCGGACGCGCGGCGCTCTCAGCTTCGCGCTGTGGTAGGCGACGGTGCGCTCCGGCACGCCGAGCATCCGCCCTATCGCGCCGTTCGTCATGCCCTCGGCGCGGAGTTCCGCAACGCGGGCGCGCAGCTCCGCCACGCTCAAGGCTACGTTCGAGGCGGCCGGGCGCGAAAAGAATACGCTCATCGGATAGCAGCGGCCCTTTATCTCGCAATATGTGCCGCGCGCGCATCTGTGCAGCGTCGAGGCGTGAAGAGAGAGCGCCGAGGCGGCTCCGGCGTAGGTCATCGGTCTGGGAGGGAGGCTCATGTCGATGATTTTTTCGCTCTGCGCGGCGGCGATGTAGAGCGCGCACCTCATGACGGTGCGGCAGCGAAGGCCGAGAAGCTTCAGCGCGCGCCGCGCCGCGCTCCACTCGCCGCGCATCCACGGCTCTGACGGCGCTTCGCCGGAGGCTAGGCCGAATTCTCCGAAATGGCTTTCGACTAAGGGCATGTTGTCCGTCAGAAGGCGCGGCGAAACCTTTCCATCGTTGACTACGAATTCCACGTCGGCGGCGATGTAATGCGTCCGAGCGAAATTCCTGCCGGGCGCTGGGTCGAGGCCGCGCAGCGCGCGCATCGCTGCGGCGATTTGTTCTTCGTCTAGGCCGCGCGCAGCGCCCCATTCGACAGTCTTTCCCGCAAGCAGCGCGCCGCGTCCCTCTGTCAGCAGCGTCCACGCCGCGCTTCTCTCAAGCCCCGCGCGGCGCAGCTGTATGATGAGCGATTCCGCCAGCCCCGGCGCGAAAAGTCCCGCCGGATCCACGTAATTTTGCAGATTCTCGATAAAACTCCGCGTCTCGGCCAAGGTCAGGCCGGAATGCTCCGCCGCCTGTTCGAACGTGCAGTTAAGAAATCCGTCCGCGCCGAGCAGCGAGCTCCAGAAGGCGGCGGGTGCTCTTGAGCTAACGCTGGCGTAGCCCGGGCACGAACATATCTGCGGATAAAGCGCCGAGTCGAGCGACGGGCGCTCCGGCAGGTTTTCGTAGAAATCAGCCTCGCTCTCAATGCGCGCGGAAAAATTCCGCGGCGGCGCGAACGAAATGAACATGTTGCCCTCCGCAAGCTCCGGCAGAGGCGTCAGCAGAAGATTGGCGCCGTGGAAGAGCTTCGGAGATACCGACGGCCTCGGCGCGTTATAAATAGAACGGAGAAGCTTCAGCTCATTCAAGGCCGTGCCTCTGCATCCTTCTTATCAGAGAGAAACGCGAAATCCCAAGCTCAGCGGCTGCCTGCGTCTTGTTCCCGCCGCATCTGGCGAGCGCCTCCGTGATAAGCCGCCGCTCTGCCGAGTCGAGAGTCTCCCCGAGCGCCGCGTCCGCGCCGCGCGCTTCAGAGCCGCCGGCGCGCGGCTGCGCTCCGCACTCGAGCATCTCCGCGGGCAGGTCGGCGAGCCGCACGTAGGGATCGTCGGGGCTGCGCAGAATCAGAATCCTCTCAATGACGTTCCGCAGCTCACGCACGTTGCCGGGCCACGGGTAGCTCGTAAACACCTCGCACACCTCTTCCGAAAGCTCCGGCGCGCTTTTGTTCATGCGCTGCGAGATGTTTTCGAGAAAATACGCCGCAAGCTCGACGACGTCGCCGCCCCTGTCGCGCAGCGGCGGAAGCTTGATCGGAAAGACGGAGATGCGGAAATAGAGGTCCTTGCGGAAGCTGCCGTCGCGCACCTTCTGCTCAAGGTCGAGGCATGTCGCGCATACCAGCTTGAGGTTTACCTTTTTCTCTTTCGTTCCGCCTATCGGGCGCACCGTCCGCTGGTCGATAAAGCGGAAGAGCTTCGCCTGAAGCGAAAGCGGCAGGTCTCCTATTTCGTCGAGGAAGAGCGTCCCGCCTCCCGCCGCCTCGATAAGCCCCGCCTTGTCGGAATCCGCGCCGGTATACGCGCCCTTCATATAGCCGAAGAGCTCCGCTTCGAGCAGCGCCTCAGGTATCGCGGAGCAGTTGACCGCGACGAACTCTCCCTTGCACTTCGACGCGCTGTGAAGCATCCGCGCCGCGACCTCCTTGCCCGTGCCGCTCTCCCCGGTCAGAAGCACCGTCGTATCCTGATACGGAGCGACCTTGAGCAGCGCTTCGGTAATCTTCATCATAGCCGGCGACGAACCGAGCAGATTGCTGTCGCAGTAGGCGGGCGCTATGCGGTTTCGGAAGCGTATCGACTCGAAGGCGTGCTCCGCCATGTTCATAGCCGCGTCGAGCGGGAACGGCTTGTCGAGGTAGTTGTAGGCGCCCTGCCGGATGGCCCTTACGATAAGGTTCGAGTCTCCGAAGGCCGTCATCATAATGACCTTGCAGCGCGGCGCCGCTTTCAGTATCACGGGCAGCGCGTCTATGCCGTCGCCGTCGGGCAGGCACTGATCCAAAAATATCAGCGACGGTATCGAGCTGTTCAGCGCGTCGTAAAGCTCCGCGACGCTTCCGAGGCATTCGACGCTGTGCCCTTTGCGCTCGAAAGCGCGTTTCAATCCGTTCGCCAGGTTCGTTTCGTCGTCAACTATCCAGACGCTCATCCTTCAATCCTCCGTTCCGCAAGCTTTAAATATACTCTGAAAGTCGCGCCGCCGGCTTCGTTCTCAAGCGACAGCTCGCCGCCCAGGCTTTCCGTTATCCTCTGAACAATGCTGAGGCCGAGCCCCGTGCCCTCCTTTTTCGTAGTGAAGAAAGGGTCGAATATTCTGTGCTCGATGCCTGGCGGCACGCCGCCGCCCGTGTCCGATACCGTTATCACGCCGCGTTCCTCCCTTCCGTTCGCGCTCTGCGAAAGCCCGACGGATATGGAAAGCGCGCCGCCGCGTCCCGACGCCTGGATAGCGTTGATCGCAAGATTCATTACGACCTGGCGCAGCGCTTCGCCGTCCGCCATCACTTTCACGTCGGGCGCGCCGCATTTGAGGACGAGGTGGACGCCGTGCTTCTGCGCCTGCGGGCCGATCATCGAACTCGCCCACGGAAGAATGTCGTCGAGCCTCGTCGGGCTTACGACCGCGGGGCGCGGCCTGACGAACGAAAGAAGCTGCACGACGATGTTGTTCAGCCTGTCCATCTCCTCGCCGAGCACTCTTATCTGCTCCTCCGCGTCGCGTATATCCTCGCCGCGGAAATCTCCCGCTCCGATTCTTTCAATCTCGTCGCGCAGCAGGTCGGTCTGTATCCTCATGCTCGCGAGCGGGTTGCGTATCTCGTGCGACAGCCCCGACATCATCTCTCCGAGGGCCGCGAGCCTGTCCATCCTGCTGAGCTGGCGTTGCACCTCCCGCCAGCGCGCGAGCTGCGCAGACATGTCGTTGAAGCTGCCGATAAGCTCCGAAAATTCCGAAGGCGAAAAAAGCGACTGCGGCACGCGGACGGACTTCCCCGCCGCTATCTCCCGGCACATCCACGTAAGCCGCCGCAGCGGCCGCGTCAGAATATAGGATAAAAAAACCGCTAGCTCGACCGCGACGATGAGGCCGAGTATGCCGACCAGGATGAGATAGCGCTCCTCCTCCACCATATCAGCATAAATCGCTTCATAATCTATGACGAAGCCGCAGACGCCGCCTCCGATTGCAAGCTGCATCTCCACCGGCTCGCCCTCCATGCAGAGACGCCAGTACGGGCCGAGCTCCTCCTCCGCCTCCGCGACGGACGAATATTCGAACCGGTAAATGCTGAGCAGCCGCTCCGCCCTTTCGGCCATGAATGCCGCCTCGTCGAGCTTCCGCGTATAGCTCTGGTGAAGCCGCGTACCAAGGATGAGAGCCGCCGTCGAAAGCGCGACGAGCAGAAACATCCATTTCATAAAGCTTTCAAGGCTTACCGCTCTACGCATGACGGCCTCCGGCGGCGCGCCTTACCGCAAAGACAAGACCTTCGGCGAGCATCACGTAAAGCATCGCGTATTCCGGCTCGACGCCGAAGATCATGACGAGGATCAGCTGAGCCGAGAGAGCGAACAGCAGCACATAAAACAAAATGTCGCGCGCCACAAGCTTCGGAGTAAAAAGCGGATAGAAATACAGAATAGCGACGAGCGTCCAGCTTATCGTCCCAAGCCTGATATATCCGGGGAGCCCGGCGTTGCCGAGTAAAAGTGCTACGGATGCGATGACCGTAATCGCTATGCGGTTCGCAAGAAGAAAGCGCTCGCCGCCGAACGGACCGCCTTCGTCCTCGCGCTTCATCGGCAGCAAATCGTAGCAAAGCGAGCATGCGGCGAGAAGAAGCTGCGAATTGGCCGTGCTCACCGCAGAGGCTATGACGCATATAAGCAGCAGCATCGCGGCAAACGGCGGAAGAAACTGCCCCAGCGTCGCAAAGCCAAGCGTCTCCTCAATATTCCCGATAAACGGATGCGCCGTCCTGCACGCCATAACGAAAAACGTAACGCAAAGATAAACCCAGCCGATTATGTAGGGCGACACGGAAATCAGGCGAAAGGCTTCCTTCTTGCTGCGGCACGCGATTATTCGTATGGCATACTGAGGATTTCCGGCGACGCCCAGCCCCCACGCGAGCATAATCACAGTGCCGGAGAGCGCGTCTGAAAGAGAAAGCCCCTCGGCGGCGAAGCGTCCGCTCTCCGACTTCAGCACGTCGGCCGCAGCGGAGAGGCTGAAACCATCGGGCAGCGCGAACCACGCCGCGGCGCTGACCCCGGCCACGATAAGCAGCAGATTCAGCGTGTCGCTGCGCACGACCGACGGATAGCCGCCGAACGTAGTGTAAAGCACGAAAAGGTAAATCAGCGACGTAGACGCGAAGCCTCTCGGGATTTCAAGCATGTACGACACGATAATGCCGAAGGCGCGGAACTGTATGACGAGATATATCGTGTACAGCAGGACCATAGCCGCAGCGGCGAGCTTCCGCACGCGCGCGTCGCCGTAAGTTTTCTCAAGCCACTCCGGCAGCGAGACGACTCTCGCGCGGCGAAGCCGCCTGACGATGAACGGGAAGAGGAGAAAGCCGAGCATCCAGCCGTTCACCGAAGCCCAGAAGGCTATGTAGCCCTCTCTGTAGTACCACATGCTGAAGCCAACGAGCGAAAGCGGGCTTATCCACGTCGCGCAGAAAGTCCCGACCGTAGGCCAGAGCGGAACGCCGCGCCGTCCGATATAAAACGAACGCAGGCTCTCCCGCTGCGGGAACGACTGCCCTGTAAGCAAAATTATTGAGATCGTATAGGCGGCGAACGCGGCGAGGTAATATGCTAGCGCGGGCATATCAGCGCCGC
>UQVV01000107.1 GCA_900544635.1 uncultured Cloacibacillus sp.
GAGCAGCGTCACGGTGTCGAGCACGAGCTTTATGTCGTCGTAGGCGCGCGGACGGCTGCCGGGCAGCAGCAGGATTTTGAAGCCCTTGCCGTTCCACGCGAAGGCGGGCTCGTTCGTCTCGTCGAGCAGGTCCATGATGGGGTTGCCCTGGAAGACGGCCGGCACGCCGCGGTCGACGAGCTCGCGCGCGGTCTCCTCGTCGCGCGTCCAGACGAGGATGCAGCGGCGGCGCATCAGCCATTTTTCTATGCGCATGTGTCCCGTGAGGTGGACGGACTTCGCCGTCGCGACGAAGAGCGGCTTCATGCCCTGTCCCCAGAGCACGGAGAGCAGCAGGTAGACGTCGCCGACGCAGACGGGCGTGCGGTACTTCCCGCAGAGCTCGCGCATCTTCTTCATCTGGCTCTTTATCGCGCCGCCGAGGCCGTGGCGCATGTCGCCGACGAGGTCGCGCAGGTGGTACTTCACGACGCCGCCGCTCGGCATGTCCGCGGGCGGCGAGACGACGTTGATTCCGTTCATCTTGTACGGCTTGCCGGAGCCGACGAGCGCAAAGGCGTCGACGTTGGCGCATGGGAAGCGCGCCTTGAGCTTCTTCGCGAGCACGACGCCTATCGCGTCCTCGCCGTTGCCGTTCGAGGCGACGAGGAACGACGGGCGCAGCTTTTCGAGGATTTTCCGACGGAAGCCGAGCGGGTCGCGCAGCGCGACCTTTATGCAGGGAACGTAGAGCGGGAGGTTGAGGCTCAGCTTCCGCGGCATATTCGCCAAGTCCTTCTCCGTGCAGACGAAGCCGTCGGCCCCTATCTCCGCGGCGAGCTTTTCAAGGTCCGCTATTTCGTTTTCGGTGAGTATATGATGGTCGCGGTAGGTCCGCCGCTCGGCGACCGCGACGCCCAGTTCGTCGAGGAACTGATAAAATCCGCCGGGGTTGCCGATTGCGGAGAGCGCGATGTATTTGCCCTCCGGCACAAAGCCTTCGTCCTCGACCGTGCGTTCGCCGCCGCCGGCCTCGCGCGCTATCCAAGACTCGAGCTTTATGTCCGCGACGAAAATTCTGTCCTCCGTCACGTAGGGCGAGATTTTTTCCTTGATTTCCTCAATCGCGCCGGCCTTCGCCTGGTTCGCCTTCGTCAGCACGATGATGTCGGCGCGGCGGAAGGCCGACATGGGCTCGCGCATCGAGCCCGCCGGTATGACCTGCCCGTTGCCGAAGGGACAGGTCGAGTCGACGAGGACGATGTCAACGTCGCGCCCCATCTTCCTGTGCTGGAAGGTGTCGTCGGTGACGGCGACCTCCGCGCCGAGAGAGGCGAGCAGCTTGACGCCCTCTATCCTCTTGCGCGAGACGACGACCTTCGTGTCGGGCAGGCGGCGCGAGAGCATGAGCGGCTCGTCGCCCGCGAAGTCGCGGCGCGTGCTTTTTTTATCCTGCCCTATCCAAAGCGGCGGGTGTTCCTTCGTCCTGTAGCCGCGGCTCACGAGTCCGGCCTTTATCCCGGCCTCGGCGAACTGACGCACGACGTACTCGGCCATCGGCGTCTTGTTGGTCCCGCCGAAGCAGTTGTTCCCGATGCTCACGACGGGGAGCACCGGGTCGGCGACGGAGAATATCCCGCGCTTATAGAATCCTATCCGCAGCCGCATCCACGCGCGCGTCACGAACTGGCAGGGCCAGAGGAAGCCCCATACCGGAGAGCCTCCCTCGCCGCGCGCGTATTTAAGATAGCTGCGAAGTATCCACGACATTTTTCTATTCCGTCTCTATATGCTCGCCGGCCGTGAAGAGCCTGTAGTAGTGGCCGTGAAGCGCGAGCAGCTCGTCGTGCGTGCCCGACTCAGTTATCACTCCGTCGCGCAGCACGAATATCCTGTCGGCGTCGCGTATCGTCGAGAGGCGGTGCGCGATGATGATCGCGGTGCGCCCTTCCATAGCGTTGCGCATCGCCTCCTGCACCTGCTGTTCGACGAGCGCGTCGAGCGACGAGGTCGCCTCGTCCATTATCAGTATGCGCGGGTCGCGCACGACGGCGCGCGCAATCGCGACGCGCTGGCGCTGTCCGCCCGAGAGCGTCACGCCGCGCTCGCCGACCTCAGTGTCGAAGCCCTTCGGCAGCGTGGCGATGAAGTCGTAAATTCCCGCAATCTTCGCCGCGCGCACAAGGTCGTCGCGCGTCGCGCCCTTGAAGCCGTAGCTGATGTTGTAGGCGAGCGTCCCCTTCATGAGCACGGGGTCCTGCGGCACGACGCCTATCTGGCGGCGGTAGGACTTGAGCTCGAGGTCGCGCAGGTCGATGCCGTCGATTTTTATCGCGCCCCACTGCGGGTCGTAGAAGCGCATGACGAGGTCCGCTATCGTGGACTTGCCCGCGCCGGTCGGGCCGACGATGGCGATCTTCTCGCCGGGCTTTATCTCAAAGTTGATGTCCTTGAGCACCGGCTTCGACTCGTCGTAGCTGAAGCGCACGTCCTCGAATACGACGCGCCCCTCCATCTTCGGATGCGTTATCGGATTTTCGGCGAGCGGCACTTCGTTCGCTTCGTCGAGAATTTCAAAGACGCGGTCCGCCGAGGCGACGCCCTGCTGTATCGTGCTGACGACGCGGCTCAATACGCGCACCGGCTGCACGAGCAGGCCGACGTAGGTGCAGAAGGCGATGAGGCCGCCCGCGGTGAGCGAGCCCGCTATGACGCTGCGCCCGCCTATCCAGAGTATGAGCGCGAGCGCCGCGATGAGTATGACCTCGACGAAGCCCTCGAGGATGCCGCGCACCTGCGTGCCCTTCATGAGCGCCTTGAAGTGGAGGTTGCTCTCCTCTTCGAATCTCTTGTATTCCTCTTCCTCCGTAGCGAAGGAGCGCACTATCTTGATGGACGAGAGAGCCTCCTGCGCAATCGCCGCGACCATAGCGAGCCGCTCCTGTATCACCGAGCCGACGCGCCGCAGCTTCGAGGCCGCCTTGTCGATGACGAGGACGGCGACGGGGATTATAGTGAAGGTCGCGAGCGTCAGCTTCCAGTTGAGGAAGAGCAGCAGCCCGATTATTCCGAAGAAGGTGACGCCCTGTACGACGAGGTCGACTATGACGTTCCCCAAAATGTTCTGGAGCGTCGCGACGTCGTTCGTGATGCGCGAGAGGAATTCGCCCGAGCGCTTCTTGTAGAGCGTGAGCAGCGAGAGCCGCTGCGTGTGGTCGTAGAGCTCGAGCCTTATGTCGATGACGACCTTCTGCCCGACCCACGTCATGAGGTAGAGGTTCGCATAGGCGAAGACGGCCTTGAGTATATAGAGCACGACGACGCCGACGCAGAGGATGTTGAGCATGTAGAGCTTTTTCTGAATCAGCACGTCGTCGACGACGTTCTTGATGAGCCACGGCGGGATGATGCCGAATATCGCGGAGAGCACCATGCAGCCTATCGCGTAGGCGAGCCGCTTCTTGTAGGGCAGGCAGTACTTGAGCAGGCGCACGTAGGACTGCCATTCCTCTTTCTTCGCTAAGTTGAGCATTACGCCGCCTCCCCCGTTATGCGCGAGCACCAGAAGTCGTAGACGCCCTCTTCGCCGAGCGTCGCGCGCGCGCGTTCCATGACCTCGCCGGTGCGCCGGCGCAGGCCGCCGCGGTCTTCAAGCCACGCGAGCGCCGCGTCGGTCAGGTTCGCGGCGGTCGCCTTCTCCTGCAAAAGCTCGGGGAACATCTCGCAGCCCGCGAGGATGTTCGCCATCGCGTAGTATTTAGTCTTTATGACGCAGCGCGCCACGAGCGCCGAGATGGGGTTGAGCCTGTAGGTGACGACCATGTAGCGGCGGCGCAGCAGCGCTTCGACCGTTATCGTACCGCTCGCGCCGACGGCGCAGTCAGCGGCCTCCATGAGCGCGCCGCCCGGGCCGTCGTAGTGGCGGATGCCCTTTTCGGAGAAGCGGCGTATCATTTCGGCGCGCACCGTCGGGTTGAGGCCCGGCGCTACGGAGAAGACCGGCTGCCAGCCCATCGAGCCTAGCGCGGAGGCCGCCTCCTCCATGATGGGGAGCAGGGACTTTATCTCGCTTCCGCGGCTTCCGGGAAGGAAGGCAACGAGCTTCCCCGGCTCGTAGTCGACGCCGAGGTCCGGCGTCTCCGCGCGGTGGTTGTATTCCTCGAGAAGCGGATGCCCGCGCCACGCGCTCGCGCAGCCGCGCGAAAGCAGGTAATCGTGTTCAAATTTAAATAAAGGCAGACATTCGTCGACGTCGCGGCGAAGGTCGTTCGCGCGCCCGCTGCGCCACGCCCAGACCGTCGGCGGCGAGAGATAGAAAATTTTTCCGCGGTAGCCGCGCGCGCGCAGCTTCGCAATCAGCCGCATGTGGTAGTCGGGGCTGTCGCAGACGACGACGGCCTCGGGCGCGCGCTCGATTATGCGCTCCACCATCTCGCGGCGCAGCGCGAGTATCGACGGTATCGCGGAGAACACTTCGGTGAGGCCGAGCAGCTGCAGCCGCTCGCCATTCCATTCAGCGCGGACGCCAGCGTTTCTCGACTCGACGCCGCCCATGCCCCAGATGTCGCCGGAGTAGCCGCGCTCGCGCAGCTTCATGGCTAGGCGCGCCGTATAGTGGTCGCCCGACGCTTCGCCGGAGCTTATAAAGATCGACAAACTTCCACTCCTATGACGGCTATGCGCTCGCGTTCGGCGACGCGCGCGAATTCCTCGGGGTTCAGTATGAGCGTCCAGCCCGCGTGCAGCGCGAGGCAGGTGAGCTTCGCCTCCGCCATGTGCATCAGCGTGTCCGGGCCGACCGTCGGGATGTCGTAGCGCTCGTCCTGGTCGAGGCGCATCATCTTCGCGACGGTGCCGCCCTTGCAGAGCGAGCCGGCGCGAAGCAGCGTCGCGTCGGTCCCCTCCATCGCCTCGACGGCGATGACGGAGCGCTTGTGTACGATGACGGTCTGGCCGAACGAAAGCGGCACGACCTTTTTGCATATATCGAAGCCGTACTCCGCGTCGTCGAGCTCCTCGCGCGACGGCGCGCGTCCGGCGATGCGCCCCTTCTTCGCCAGAAGATCTGGAATTATGTCGCGGTAGCTCAGCACGCGGAAGCCCTGCTTTTCAAGGAAGTCCACTATCGCGCCGAGGATGGAGTGGTCGTCGCGGAAAACGAGGCTCGCGAGGAAGCGCTGCGTCGTGAGGTCGAAGAGCGACGGCTTGAAGACGAGCGTCTTCGACACCGTGCCGGCCATGATGATGTCTCTCACGCCGCGCTTCTTCATGTCGTTTATCGTAAAGCCGAAGTCCGGCTTCGTTATGTTCACGACGTCGAGCGCGTACTTCGACAGCTCGCCTATCTGCTCTCTTATCGAATAGACGACAGGCGGGGTTCCCTGGTCCGTCAGCCGGCTCGCGATGGCGACGGGAAGAAGTCCTTCACCGGCGACTAGGGCTATCTGGTTTTCCACAATCATACCTCCCGGTCGGTTCTGCGAAGGAGCGTTGCTCCTTTTAATATTTTCACGCCGAAACGGCGGCTGTGGCATCCGAAGACGAAAATGCCAATCCTACAACGCCTAAGTATAGCATAAAGCGCGCCTCCGCCGCTCGCGGAAGTTTGCCTAACCGAGCGCGACGTCGAGCGCCATCATGACGGCGAAGCCGATGAGGAAGCCCGTCGTCGCGAGGTCGCCGTTGCCCGAAGCCTGCGACTCCGGCACGGTCTCTTCGACGACGACGAAAATCATAGCCCCCGCCGCGAAGGCAAGCGCGAAGGGAAGAACAGGCCGCGCAGCCCAGACGAGCAGAGCGCCGATGAAGGCGAAGACCGGCTCGACGATCGCGGAGAGCTGCCCGTAGAAGAAGGCGCGGGCGCGCGACAGCCCCTCGCGGCGCAGCGGCATCGAGACGGCGAGCCCTTCGGGGAAGTTCTGCAGCCCCATGCCGAGCGCGAGAGCGGCGGCCCCGGCGAACGTCGCCTCGGGCATCGCGCCCATCGCGCCGAAGGCGACGCCGACCGCGAGACCTTCGGGAATGTTGTGCAGCGTTATCGCGAGCACGAGCAGCGTCGTGCGCCGCAGCGACGAGGGCGGGCCGTCGGGCGCGGTCTCCGCCATCGCAGGATGCAGGTGCGGCATCGCCATGTCGAGCAGCCGCAGCGCCGCGCCTCCCGCAAGGAAGCCCGCGACGGGCGGAAGCCAGCCCGGATAGCCGAGCTCCTCGGAAATTTCTATCGCGGGCGCGAGCAGCGACCAGAAGCTCGCGGCGACCATGACGCCGCCCGCGAAGCCGAGCATCACGTCGAGCGTCTTCTGCCCAGGCCGCTTGGCGAGGAATACGCCGGACGCGCCGAGCGCCGTGAAGCCCCAGGTGAAGAGCCCGGCTATGAGCGCGCGCAGCGGCGGCGAGAGTTCCATGAAAAATTCCATCCGATACC
>UQVV01000108.1 GCA_900544635.1 uncultured Cloacibacillus sp.
TGAAGTCGGCCATTTTCATCGACTGTTCGGGCGACGGAGATTTTACGGATATCGTAACTAGGCCGTTCTTCCCCATGTCGACCTTGACGTTTTTCGCAAGCGTGCGCAGAGCCGCGTCCTTTGAGATTTCTTTTCCGTCTACGTTGGTGAGGTTGAATTCCGAGATGACCGCGTCGCGCATCGCGTTGCTCGATACTACGGCGTCGATCATGTTGCCGGGGAGATAGACGGAGAGCTCGCCGTCGCCTATGATGCGCGAGTTGACCGTCATCATCTGTATTTCGCTTTTGTACTCGGGCTTGGTGAAGAGCAGCGCGTAGGCGAGCCCCGCGAGCGCGAAGATCAGCGTGACCGCCGCGATAAGTTTTTTCTGCTCGGCGAGCACTATCACTATGTCAAGAAGAGATAATTCTTCGCATTCGTCCTGAAACATTTCCGTTTTTGTGCGCTGTTCCATATCGTTCCCCCGCGATTCAATTTTTTCGGCGTTTGAAAAAGATATAATGCCGCTGATAAATTCAGCGACATTATATCAAAGCTCTTATGATAATGAAAGATTAGCGCGCCCGATATTGATAGGGGCGCGCGGTAAAGAACTAGCCGAGGTAGGCGAGCAGGATGCCGCCGGCGAGGACGGAGCCGATCTGGCCCGCGACGTTCGCGCCTACGGCGTGCATGAGAAGGTGGTTGCCGGGGTCGGCCTGCTGTCCGAGGCGCTGGATGACGCGCGCGGACATCGGGAAGGCGGAGATTCCGGCCGCGCCGACCATCGGGTTGACTTTCTTGTCCTTCGGCAGGAAGAGGTTGAGAATCTTCGCCGTGATGACGCCGCCAGCGGTGTCGAGGACGAAGGCGATGAGGCCCATGCCGATGATGGCGAGCGTGCCGAGGTTGACGAACTTATCGCCCGTCATAGCGGCGGAGATCGAGAAGCCGAGGAGTATCGTCACGATGTTGGCCATTTCGTTCTGCGCGGCCTGCGAGAGGCGCTCGGTGACGCCGCTGACGCGGAGCACGTTGCCGAACATGACGAAGCCGAGCAGCGCGACGGAGGCCGGCGCGATGAGTCCGCCGATTACCGTTATCGCTATCGGGAAGAGGAAGAGCTTGGTCTTGGAGACGGGACGCGGCGCGTAGGGCATGCGCATCTTGCGCTCTTTTTCAGTCGTGAGGGCCTTGATGACCGGCGGCTGGATGAGCGGGACGAGCGCCATGTATGTGTAGGCCGCCACAGAAATCGGCCCCAGCAGGTTAGGCGCGAAGCGCGTCGAAACGTATATCGAGGTCGGGCCGTCGGCGGCTCCGATGATGCCTATCGAGGCCGCTTCATATATATTGTAGTCGAAGATGAAGTAGGCGATCCCCATGGTGAGGAAGATACCGGCCTGCGCCGTGAGGCCGAAGAGGAAGACCTTCGGGTTCGCGAGCAGAGGCGTGAAGTCGCACATGGCTCCGACCGCGACGAGTATCAGCAACGGGAATATCTCCGTCGCTATGCCGAGGTCGAAGAACATCTGCAGAGCGCCGTGCACTACGCTGCCGCCTTCGATTACCTGGTCGAGCGCCGAGGAAAGCGGAAGGTTGACGAGTATCGTGCCGAAGCCCATCGGCAGCAGCAGGTTAGGCTCAAAGTTCTTCTTGACGGCCATGTACATAAGGAAGCCGCCCACACATATCATTACCAAGCTCTGATAGGTTATAGCTTGAAAGGTCGCCACAAATGATTCCAATCTAGCGTCACCGCTCCTTTTAGGAAATTTAATACGCAGGTTACTATACCATAAAACGATGCGGAAAGCGCCCGGTAATTTATCCATATGCGAAAAAATCATGTAAAATATTTTTTGTGGGGAAGGTGGAAAAAATCTTGATACGATACATCGCAGTCAGCACAAATATATCTTTCCGCCGCGGCGGGCCGAAGCACGCCGTCGGAGGGCGCGCGGTCTGAGATGCGTTTCCCGGAGGCGCTGCGCGCGCTGAATTCGCGCAACTACCGGCTTTTCTTCACGGCCCAGATGATTTCGATGACGGGGCTGTGGATGTATCGCGTCGCGATAGGCTGGCTCGTCTTCCGCCTCACGGATTCGAACAGCGCGCTCGGGCTGATGGACTTCGTCGCCTCGCTGCCGGTTTTCTTCCTTTCGCCGTTCGCGGGCGCGGTCATCGAGCGGCTCGACCTGCGCAAGCTCGTCTTCCGCACGCAGACGGGCTGTATGTGCATCGCCTTCGCCTTCGCTTTTCTGACTTTCACCGATTTGATTACCTATAAGATAATTCTCGCGCTCGTCCTGACGCGCGGGCTGCTCGACGCCTTCGAGATGCCGGCGCGCTATTCGCTCGTCTCGTACATGGTGGACAGGCGCGAGGACATCGGCAATGCCGTCGCGCTGAACTCGACGCTTTTCAACACCGCGCGCATGATAGGGCCGACGGTCGGCGGCTTCGTCATTCACGCCTTCGGCGAAGCGTTCTGCTTCTTCTCCAACAGCTTCTGCTATCTCAGCACGCTGCTGGCGCTCAAGAAGATGCGCCTCTCGCGCCCGCCGATAGGCAAGACGGGCGGACGCAGCAGGCCGCTGCACGACATGATAGACGGCCTGCACATTGCGAGCGACTTCGCGCCTTACAGATACTTCCTTTTATTGATAACGGCGACGGGATTTTTCGCCTTCCCGAGCATCACGCTGATGCCAGCTATGGCTAAGAGCGTCCTCAACGGCACGTCGCAGACGCTCGGCTTCCTGCTGATGGGCGTCGCGATAGGCGCGCTCGCGGGCTCGCTGCTGATGGCGTCGCGCAAGAACGTCGCGCGCCATTCGTGGTGGTGTACGCGCACCTGCGTCGGCTTCGGCGCGGCGGTCATACTCTTCTCGCTCTCGCGGAACATCTGGCTCAGCGTAGCGCTCGCCGCCCCCGTCGGCTTCTGCCTCGTCACCTGCACGATCGCCTGCAACACTCTGCTCCAGACCATGACGGCGCCGGAAAGCCGCAGCCGCATCATGGCGCTCTACACGCTCGCGAACATCGGCATTCCGCCCTTCGGCAGCATGCTCGCGGGCAAGTTCGGCGACCTTACGAACACCGGCTGGGCGCTCTTCGCCTGCGGAATTTTCTGCACGCTCTTCTCCGTCTACTTCCTCCGCAAAATCGACCGCATCAACGGCGAAGTGACGGCGGCGCTGAAACGTCAGGGCGCGATATGAAGGACGGCGCGCCGCGCATGAGCTCGGTGCTCGCGGCGGACCTTATGCTCGCCGTCGTCGCGCTGATATGGGGCGCGGGCATTCCGCTCTCGGCGGTGCTCGCGCGCGGGCTGACGCCGCTCTGGGCTATCGCGCTGCGTATGCTGCTCGCAGCCTTCTTTCTTATCATTATGTTCCGCCGCACGATAATGTCGTCGACGGCGCGCGACTGGAAAATTTCGTTCCTCCTCACGGCAGTGCTCACGGCCGTGTTCGTATCGATGACATTCGGCCTCGTCTACAGCACGGCGAGCAAGCAGGCCTTCATAGGCGGCCTCAACGTCATACTCGTGCCGGTCTTCGTCTGGATTATCTACAGGAAGCGCCCTTCGGCGTGGCTCTTCGCGGGCGCGGGGCTGACGACGGCGGGGCTGCTCGTCATGGGCTTCACTCCGGGGATGGCCTTCAACTTCGGAGACTTCCTCTCGTTCCTCATGGCCGTCTTTTACGCGCTCCAGGTGATTTCAAGCGAATACTGCGCGCGGCGCGTCGACCCGGCGCGGCTGGTCGCGCTGCACATCATTATGCTCTCCGCCGTGCTGACGGCGCTCGCGCTGATATTCGAGCCTCTGCCGCAGCTGTCTGACTTCACGCCGAAGATATGCGGCTCTCTGCTCTGCGTCTCGCTCTGCAACACTATCCTCTGCTTCAATTTACAGTTCCGCGCGCAGAAGCACACGAGCGCGACGCACGCGGCGGTCATCTTCTCGCTCGAGGGTCTCTTCGGCTACGTGCTCGCCGTCGCGAGCGGTCAGGACCCGTTCCACTTGCAGGGCGCGCTCGGCGGCCTGCTGATAATCTGCGGGATGTTGGTGACCGAGCTGGAGGGCGCGATCCGCGCGAAGCTCGGACGCAAGGACTGACAACCATCTTTGACCGCGCCGTTTGATTTTATGCCAACGAATAATTTCCCTTCAATAATTGCCATTGTGTCGGTGCGTTTGAATAACTGATAAGAGAATCCACATGTAAAAATTTTTGTGTCATTTGAACATTGTTTCCTGCTCCCGTTTAAGCATAAGATTTTACTGTTTTTGAAAAAATCGCCCGCACGGGAGGCGCTTTATGTGAGATTCAACTGGGAATATTTTTTTGAGACTCTTCCGCTGATTGCCAGCAAGCTGAACGTCACTCTTTCGCTCACGCTCATCAGCGCTTTCTTCTCTCTCGTCATCGGAATCATGTTCGCCCTCATAAGCTACTACAACGTCAAGGGGCTGAGTCAGCTTCTGCGCGTCTGGGTGTCGTTCATCAGAGGCACGCCGGTCGCTACGCAGCTCTTCTTTTTCTACTACGGCATGGCGAACATCAGCTCAATAATCCTCAACATGTCGCCGACGGTAGCAGTCGCGGTCATCATGAGCCTTAACATGGGGGCCTTCGTCTCCGAGTCGATACGCGGCGCGCTGATTTCAGTCGACGAAGGACAGCGCGAGGCGGCCATGTCGCTCGGCATGAGCGGCTGGCAGATGACCACCCGCATCGTGATTCCTCAGGCGGTCCGCGTGGCACTTCCGCCGCTCTTCAACGACCTCATCAACCTTTTTAAGATGTCCTCGCTTGCCTTCCTCGTCGGCGTGCGCGACGTTATGGGCGCGGCGAAAATCGAAAGCACGCAGACGTTTCTCTTCTTCGAGTGCTATGCCTGCGTCATGGTCATTTACTGGATAATCACACTGATGCTGACGTTCGTGCAGCGCCGTCTCGAGACGCGCTGCAACGCAATTTACTAAATTTTATTGTGTTCATCCGCGCTGCGGCGCGGCGACAAAAATATAAAGATTCGGAGGCAAACGGTATGAAGAAGAAAATTTTTGCGGTACTCGCCGCGGCTCTCGTCACGGCGTCGATGTTCGCCTGCGGCGCTCAGGCAGAGACACGCAAGGTAATCGTAGGGACGACTGGAACTGGCGAGCCTTACACCTACGTGGCTGACGACGGCACGTGGACCGGCGTTGAGGCGGAACTTTGGGCCGAGGTCGAGAAACGCACGGGGTGGGACATCGAGATGAAACAGGTGGCGGACATGGCGTCGCTCTTCGGCGAGCTCAACACGGGCCGCGTCGACGTTGCGGCGAACTGCTTCGCGATAACGGAGACGAGACTCAAGAACTATCTCGCCTCGATTCCCATCTATGCAGACGCGCAGGTCATCATAGTAAAGCCCGAGAGTAAGTACAAGACCTTCGAGGACCTTCGCGGTCAGACGATGGGTGTGACCGCGGGACAGGCGGCCCAGACGACCGTCGAGAACATGGCTCCAGAGGACGACTGGAAGGGGATCACCTATGAGGATTCGCCACAGGGCTTCCTCGACTGTGCCAACGGACGCATAGAATCCTACGCGAACACAGTGACGAACATCGAGAAGGCGCAGAAGGCTCAGGGGCTCAAGTTCCGTATGCTCGAACAGAAGCTCTTCGGCAACAACGTCGGCTGGTGGTACGCGAAGAACGAGAAGGGCGAGGAGCTACGCGACGAGCTGAACAAGGTTCTGCGCGAGATGCACAATGACGGCACACTCTCCCGCATCACGACGAAGTGGTTCTACGACGACCTCACGAAGCTCATCAGCGACCAGTGGCTGATAGATGAGAACAGCGGCGTAAAATAAAGACTCGGGACAAAATGATTGAAGTCAGGAATCTTTCAAAGACCTTCGGCGAAAGCACCGAGGTTCTGAAAGATATAAGTTTCCGGATAAACAAGAACGACGTGGTCGCGGTGCTCGGCCCATCGGGCACGGGCAAGTCAACGATGCTGCGCTGCCTCAACTACCTCTGTGTGCCGACGACGGGCACGATTCGGATAGGCGACGTGACCGTGGACGCAGCGCACCACACAAAGGCCGAGGTGCGGAATCTGCGCCGCCAGAGCGCGATGGTCTTTCAGAGCTACAATTTGTTCAAAAACAAGACCGCGAAGGAAAACGTCATGGAGGCGCTCGTGACAGTGCAGAAGAAGCCAAAGGCAGAAGCTGAGGAAATCGCGTTGAAATTCCTGAAAAAAGTCGGAATGCTCGACCGTCAGGATTTTTACCCGTCGAAGATGTCGGGCGGACAGCAGCAGCGCGTAGGCATAGCGCGCGCCCTCGCGGTGAACCCGAACGTGCTTCTCTTCGACGAGCCGACGTCGGCGCTGGACC
>UQVV01000109.1 GCA_900544635.1 uncultured Cloacibacillus sp.
GTACTTTTTATCCTTCCAGTACCACCATTTGAGCTTCGCGGGGTCGCGCACGGGATTCTCCGCATAATAGACGGCGAGACGGAAAACGTAGAGCGCGCACGGGTCGTCGCGGAAGCCCTTGAATTTGCAGTTGAGCTCGAAGAGCTCCTCCGGGCTGCGCCCGACGAGCTCCTCGACGCAGCTCACGCCGATATTGCGGAAATGCGTCTCCATCCGCTCGCCTATGCCAGGAATCTCGCGCAGGCTCGTAGTCATCGCGTTCACTCCTTCGCTGTAAATTATGCCTTACGGCAAAAGTATCGGCGAAGCGGCAAACTTTTACAAGAGGTGAAGCTTTCATGAAAATTCTCGTAATAGACGGACAGGGCGGCGGCATAGGCCGCCAGGTCGTGCAGGCGGTCAAGGCGGCCTTCCCCGAGGCCGACGTCACCGCGGTCGGGACGAACAGCACCGCCGCCGCCGCGATGCTCAAGGCCGGCGCGAACCGCGCCGCGACCGGCGAGAACTCCGTCAAGGTCTGCTGCCGCAGCGCCGACGTGATAATCGGCCCCGTCGCCATCGTCATAGCCGACTCGCTGCTCGGCGAAATCACGCCCGCGATGGCCGCGGCGGTAGGGCAGAGCGCCGCATCCCGCATCCTCATCCCCGTCAACTGCTGCGGCAACATCGTAGCCGGAGTCCCCGACCTCACGATAACGCGCATGGTCGCAAGCGTCGTCGAGGAATTAAAGAAGCTCACGCGCGCCGAATAGGCGAATCGCGCCGCACGGAAAAAGCCGCCCCTCGCGGGCGGCTTCCTTTTTTATCGTGCGCTGAGATTATTTCCGTTTATCCGCTCCGGCAAGCTGTCAAAGCCAGTTCCAAAGTGCGCGATATATCCACTGCCGATTATCTTCTGCGCGTCGAAATATATGCTGCGCGAGTCCATCTCGAACCCCGCGCCGCTAAGCCTTTTTAGCCGCTTCCGCCGCGACGCGGCGGACGTCTCCGAGGCATCAGCCGCCCTTCGGATTCGTCTCCTCGCAGCGGCACGTTCCGCGGCGCAGTTCCTCCGCGATTCTATCGGCTATCGTCGATTTGCCGTTTTTCTTGTAATCCGCCTCGATGTCGGCCTTGGTGTAGCCGAAGCACCAACAGATCTTTTCGTCGGGCGCGCCGCTCATTTTGCGCGCTACAGCCTTCCTATGAGCGCGGCGTAGAATTCCGCCGCCTTCACGATTTTCGCTGTTTCGCAGTTTTCGTCGCGCATGTGGGCGAGCTTGTACTCGCCGGGGCCGAAGCCTATCGTCGGGATGCCCATGCTGACGGGGGTGACGGCGTTCGTGCCGAAGTCCCAGAAGTCGTAGCGCGCGGGCGCTTCGCCGAAGGCGTCGCGGTATGCCTCGTCGGCGGCGCGCTTGAGCGGCGAGCCGTCCTCTATCTTCCACGCCATGTGCAGCGGCTCGTAGACGAGCGGCGCGCCTGTCCAGCTCGTGCGACGCAGCGTGCCGGTCTCCCACGTCGCGCGCTTACCCGCGACGAGAGAATCCATCTCGGCGCGCACCTTCGCCTCCGTCTCGCCGAGGACGAGGCGGCGGTCGAGGTATATCTCGCACTCGCTCGGCACGGCGTTGAGCGACGCGGTGACGCAGCTGATGTTCGAGAGCACTATCGTGCCGTGCGGGTCGCCCTCCGCGGTGAGCTTCTTGTTCAGCGCTTCGACGCGCTCTATGATTTCCGCCATCTCGTAGACGGCATTGACGCCCTTCTCGGGCGCGGAGCCGTGCGCCGAAAGGCCGTGCGTGACTATGCGCATCTGCGCCTTGCCCTTGTGGCCGAGCGTTATCACGTCGTCGGACGGCTCGCATATCACGACGAAGTCGGGGCGAAGGCTGAGCTCCTTGTACATCATCTTGATGTTCTCGCCGTCGCAGTACTCCTCGCAGACGCTTCCGCTGACGCATATGCGTTTGCCCTCCGTCAGCCCGCGTTCGCGCGCGAGCGCCGCGCCGTATATCGAAGCCGCGAGGCCGCCCTTCATATCGACGGAGCCGCGTCCGTAGATGCGCCCGTCCTTTATCTCGGCGGCGAAGGGCGGAAGAATCCACTCGTCCGCGTCGTTTACCTCGACGTTGTCCATGTGCGAGTCGAAGTGGATGAGCTTTTCGCCGTTGCCGATGAATCCGACCGCGTTGCCCGTGCCGTCGATGAAGGCCTCGTCGTAGCCGAGCTCCTTCATTTTGGCGACGACGGCGCGCGCGACGCCGCCCTCCTCGTCCGAGTAGCTGCGTATGCGCACGAGCTCGCGCGTGAATTCGATTACATCCTTCTCAAAAGTGTCCGCCAGCGCCATAAACCGGCCCTCCCTGCGTAAAGTTATAAAAAAGGACGCGCCGCGCGGGCGCGTCCGCTGAAAACTGCTCTATCCGTGAATCACTCGGTCGTCGTCGAAGAATTCGGTCAGCGCGTTCCTGATGTATCCGTCGACGATCTCTTCGGCGTTTTTCTGAATTTCGCCGCGGTGCTCTTCGAGGTACTTGGCGGCGGCCTCCTTCTCCTCGTCCGGAATCGAAGGAATGTCCACGAGGCACTCTATGCACTTCGTGCTGAACTCCGGCAGCTCGATATGGGCGAGCGCGGCTTCCTTCTCGTGGCGGCGGTGTACGCTCGTCGCGAAGACCGCGTGCGTACCCTTGCCTCCGGCCTCCATCTCGTGCGCGAAGTGGCGCGCGTCGGACTCATGGTCGAACACCAGCACGGACTGTACGCCGTCCGCGTCCTGACATACTACGGCCCAAACTTTTTCCTGCATGAAAAACACCTCCGAAAGGTTATTGCTTTTGCCTGTTAATAGTATAAAACAAAAACGGCGCGAAAAGAACCGTCCGGCGGAAATGTTTTACAGGCCGAGGCCGGCGCGTGCGCGCGCTATATCTTCGAGCTCTTCGTCCGAAAACCGCTTGTCCTTGAAATAAAAGGCGAGGTCGTCCTCGGTGATTTTCCTTATCACGCGGCACGGGTTGCCCGCTGCGAGCGACCAGGCGGGAAGGTCGCGCGCGACTACGCTGCCCGCGGCTATCACGCAGCAGTCGCCGACCGTGACGCCGGGCAGTATCATCGCGCCGCCGCCGATCCAGACGTGGTTTCCTATCGTGACGGGCGCGCCGTACTCCCAGCCCGCGGCGCGCGCGGCGGGGTGCAGCGGATGGCCCGCGGTGTAGATTGCGGTGTGCGGCGCCATGAGGCAGTCGTCGCCTATCGTGACGCGGCAGACGTCGAGTATCGTGCAGTTGTAGTTGATGTAGAGGTTTTTCCCCGCGTGTATGTTGAAGCCGTAGTCGCAGTAGAAGGGCGGGTTTATCGTCGCGTTCTCCGACTTGCCGAGAAGCTTGGCGGCGAGCGCCTTGTGCAGCTCGAGGTCGTCGAAGGGCGCGCGGTTGAGCTTGTCGAGCAGCGCGCGGCAGCGGCGGTACTGCGCGTAGACCTCTTCGTCTGATTTGTAGGGCAGCCCCGCGTCGCGGCGTTCTGTGTTCGTCATGCGTTTCTCTCCTTTATCGCGTTTCGCGCATGCGCGCACGGAAGATTATACGCGCGGCGGCGCGCAAAGAAAAACGCCGGCGCGGGGAATTTTTCTCCGCTCCGGCGTTTTTGGTTTTTTTCATGAGCTTTAGGCGCGGCCGCACTTTCTGAGCAGCTTCGCCCAGCTTGCGTCGGCGTCGCGCTGCGCCTCCTCGACGAGGTCGGGGCGCTCCGCGCCTTTTTTGAAGAGGTGGGCGTAGCGTCCCTGCGCGCGCAGGAAGTCTTCTATCGTGACGTTCTTCTTCGGCTCGTAGGATAGGCTGTACTCGCCGTTCACCACTTCGTAGACGGGCCAGAATTTGCTGTCCGCCGCCATCTGGCATATCTCCGTCTGGCGCGACGGGTCTATCTTCCAGAAGAGCGGGCATGGGACGAGCACGTTGACGAAGGCGGGGCCCGGCGTCTCGACGGCGCGCTTGACCTTCGTTATGAGGTCGAGCGGGTTGTGCAGCGTCGTCTGCGCGACGTAGGGAATTTCGTGCGCGGCGACGATTTCCGTCAGGTCCTTCGCGCGCTGGAGCTTTCCGGGCATCACCTTGCCGGCTGGCGAGGTGGTCGCGTTCGCGCTCTGCGGCGTCGCGCTGGAGCGCTGCGCGCCGGTGTTCATGTAGCCCTGGTTGTTGTAGCAGATGTATGTGAAGTCGTGTCCGCGCTCGAGCGCGCCGGAGAGCGACTGGAGGCCGATGTCGTAGGTGCCGCCGTCGCCGCCGAAGGCTACGAATTTTATATCTTTGCCGACCTTGCCCTTGCGGCGCAGAACCTTGTAGGCCGCCTCGATGCCGGAGATGCCGGCCCCGGCGTTCTCGAAGGCTATGTGCATGAAGGGCATGCGCCACGCGCTGTAGGGATAGACCGTCGTCGAGACCTCCATGCAGCCGGTCGCCGCGACTACGACGACGGGATAGTCGACCGCCATGAGCGACTGGCGTATCGCGGTCGGCGCGCCGCAGCCCGGGCACATGCGGTGGCCCTGCGTGAGCGGGCTCGGTTTTTTCGTAAGTTCCTTTATGTTAATCGCGCACATCTTCGCCGCCCCTTTCGAGAAGTCCTATGAAGCGCGCGCCCGCGCGGTAGTCGTTCTTCATCATGCGCTCGAATACGGCGCGCGCGTCCGCCGCGAAAAAGTCGCGTCCGCCGAGGCCGAAGATGTATTCCTGCACCGGCACGCGCTCCTCGAGGTCGTAGAGCACGCTCTTTATCTCCGCGGCGAGCGGGGCCGTGCCGCCTATGCTCGCGCTGCGGTCGAGCACCGCGACGCCCTTTTTGCCGCGCGCGAGGCGTTTGAACTCCTCCGCCGGGAACGGACGGAAGAAGCGCACGCGCAGCATTCCGGCCTTAACGCCCTCGTCGCGCAGCTCGTCGACGACGTCCTTGACGACGCCAGCCGCCGAGGACATTATGACGATGACGTAGTCGGCGTCGTCCGCGCGGTAATCCTCGACCGGCGCGTAATTGCGCCCGGTCTCCTTAGCGAGCTCGGCAGCGAGCTCTTCGTAGACGGGGAGGACGTTGTTCATGCCCTCCATCTGATTGCGCTTTATCTCAAAATAATATTCGGCCATCGTGAACGAGCCGTAGGATACGGGGTTGTCGACGTCGAGCAGCGGATAGGCCGCTTTGCGCTCGCCGACGAAGCCGCGCACCGTCTCGTCGTCGAGCAGCTCGACCGGCTCGTAGCAGTGGCTCGTGATGAATCCGTCCTGGCAGACGAAGACCGGCGTCAGCACGCGCGGGTCCTCGGCGAGGCGCACGGCGAGCAACACGGAGTCGTAGACCTCCTGCGCGTCCTCGCAGTATATCTGCACCCAGCCCGAGTCGCGCTCCGGCATGCTGTCGGAGTGGTCGCAGTGGATGTTGACCGGCGCGCCGAGCGAGCGGTTGACGAGGCCGAAGACTATCGGCGCGCGGAACGACGCCGCTATCGGGAAAATTTCGTGCATCAGCGCGACGCCGTTCGCCGACGAGGCGGTCATGACGCGCGCGCCGGAAATCGACGCGCCGACGCAGGCCGATATCGCGGAGTGTTCGCTTTCGACCGCGACGTATTCGGAGTCTACCTTGCCGTTCGCGACGAAGTCCGCGAAGCGCATCGGGATTTCCGTTGACGGCGTGATGGGGTATGCCGCGACGACGTCGGGGTTGATCTGGCGCATCGCCTCCGCGAAGGCGAGGTTGCCCGAGGTCATGACCTTTTTCTTATTTGACATGCGCGCCGACCTCCCCGGGGTGTTCTCCCGAAACTGCGTCGCCGTCGGCGAACGAGGATTCAGAATGCATCGTTATGGCTTTCGTCGGGCAGAGGCGCTCGCAGAGGGCGCAGCCCTTGCAGAAGAAAAGATTGATTCCCGTTACTTTGTTATCCGCGTCGAGCTCTATCGAGTCGTCCGGGCACTGAAGCCAGCAGCGGAGGCACGAGACGCATTTCTTCGCGTCGATGACGGGGCGCATCGAACGCCAGAGCCCCGTCTGCACTTTCAGAGCGGAGGCCCCGAAGGCTATCGTGGCCATCGGCACCTCCTGCCAGCATTGCGGTTTACTCATGCGAAGACCGCCTCGCTGCGTCCGCGCAGTATCGCGCGGCGGTTGGCCTCGAGCACCGGCTGCGGAAGCTTCGTCATCTTGCTCGTAAAGTGGTTGACGAAGGACTCGACGGGAACGTCGGTGAAGACGTGCGAGAGCGCGCCGAGCAGCGGTGCGTTCGGGCGGTTCTGTCCGAGCTCTTCGAGCGTGATCTTCGTCGCGTCGACGACGAGCACCTTCGCCTTCGACGAAACGCCGAGGCGGCGGCGAAGCTCCTTAGCGTTCTCAGCGCTGTTCACGAGATATACGG
>UQVV01000110.1 GCA_900544635.1 uncultured Cloacibacillus sp.
TGCCGCTGCGGAGGGGGAGGAACTCTTTGCCGAGGACTTCGCCGACGTGCGGGGGCAGAGCGTGGCCAAGCGGGCGCTGGAGATCGCCGCGGCCGGAGGCCACAACGTGCTGATGGTCGGCTCGCCCGGCTCGGGCAAGACGATGCTCGCGAAGGCGCTGAGGGGCATACTGCCGCCGCTTTCCGACGACGAGCTGATGGAGGTCATGATGCTGCGCAGCACTGCGGGGCTGCCCTTCGTGCTGAGCCGCGAGCGCCCGTTCCGCGCCGTCCACCACACTGCGACGACCGCGGCGATATGCGGCGGCGGCTCGTGGCTGCGCCCCGGCGAGATAAGCCTCGCCTCGCGCGGCGTGCTCTTCCTCGACGAGTTCCCGGAGTTCCAGCGCGACGTGATAGAGGCGCTGCGCCAGCCGCTCGAGGACGGCTCGATAACCGTCAGCCGCGTCTCGGGCAGCGTCACGTACCCCGCGAAGGTGCTCGTCGTCGCGGCATGCAACCCATGCCCCTGCGGCTACGCGGGCGACCCTGAGCAGAAGTGCATATGCAGCGCGGCGTCGCTCGAACGCTACCGCCGCAAGCTCTCGGGGCCGATACTCGACAGAATAGACCTGCACATCCCCGTGCCGAGGCTCACGCCCGAGGAGCTCGTCTCGCTCGGCGAGAGCGGAGGGGAGACGAGCGCGGAGGTGCGCGCGCGCGTCACGGCGGCGCGCGAAATACAGCGCGCGAGGGGGAAGCCCTTCGGCTTCTCATATAATTCAGAAATTCCGGAAAAATTCCTGCGGCGCAACGCGTCGATGAAGCCCGAGGTGCGCGATTTTATACTAGAAACGCTCAAGCGCGTCAAGCTCTCCGGGCGCGGCCTCTCGCGCGTGCTGCGCGTCGCGCGCACGATAGCGGACCTCGAAGCCGCGCCGCGGATAGAGGTGCGCCACGTCGCAGAGGCGGCGGGGTACAGGGAAGGGGAGGCCACGTCGTGGATGAACGGCTGAAGTTCCTGCTGCTGCTCAACTACGTCAACGCGAACTCGCAGGCGCTCGCGAAATTCGCGGCGCTCGGCGTCCCGTGGCGCGAGCTGTGGAGCCCTTCGAAGATAGACGCCGCTGCGACGGCCTTCACCGAAAAGCAGCTCGCGCGCATACGCGAGGCCGAATCGCGCGCGTGGGCGGAAAACGAAGCGGAGCGCGCCGCGAAGCTCGGGGCGCGCATAATTTCCATAGACGACGAGGATTACCCCGCGCGGCTGCTCGACCTGCGCGACGCGCCGCTCGCGCTCTACGTGCGCGGCAGGCTGAACGCCGCGGACAAATGCGTCGCGGTGGTCGGCACGCGCCGCGCGAGCATTTACGGCAAAAACGCCGCGCGCTCGATAGGCGAAGCCTGCGCGCGCTACGGCGTGACGCTCGTCAGCGGCGGAGCCTTCGGCGTGGACTGCGAATCGCAGTCGGCCTGCGCCGAAGCCTGCGGAACGACATTCGCCGTGATGGGCACGGGCATAGACGTCGCCTATCCCGCGTCGAACCGCGCGCTCTTTGAAAAAATCTGCGAACGCGGCGCGCTCGTCACGGAATTCCCGATAGGCGCGGGCGGCGACCCGTGGCACTTCCCGCAGCGCAACCGCATAGTCGCGGCGCTCGCGGAAAAGGTCGTAGTCGTCGAAGCGCCGCTGAAAAGCGGCTCCATGATAACGGCGCGGCTCGCGCTTGAGCTCGGGCGCGAGGTATGGGCCGTTCCGGGACGCATCACCGACGCGAACGCCGAGGGGACGAACGCGCTCATCTACGACGGCGCGTATCCGTACATAAACGAAAAGACCTTCTTCTCCGCCTGCGGCGCGCAGGCCGCGGAGGACGGAGGCGCGTCGCGTCCCGAAGCGCGCGCGGCGTCGCTCAGCGATGAAGAAAGGAAAATTTTCGACTATCTTGCGGCGAACGGCGAAAAGACGATTGACAATATATCTGTTGCCGTTAAAATGAGCGCCGCTGACATCTTGAAAAACATCACGCTAATGTCCGCAAAGGGGCTCGTCTATATGCCCTCGGCAGGACGGTACGGCGTAAAGGGCAACTTATAAAAGAGAGGTGTGGCTGCGATGGCCGTCAGAAAAAAAGCCGCGGAGGAAGCGGCGGCGACCGGCGAAACAAAAACGAGCGCGGCGAAGAAAGCTCCCGCGAAGAAAACTACGAAGAGCGCCGCTGCGAAGAAGGAAACAGCCGCTAAAAAAGAAACGACGGCGAAAAAGAGCGCGACCAAGCGCGCCGCCGAAAAGACGACGAAGGAAAGCGCGGCGAAAAAAGCTCCGGCTAAGAAGGCCGCGTCGAAAACGTCCGCGAAGCTCCAGAAATTTGCGCAGTACGAGGGAAAGACGCTCGTCATAGTTGAGTCTCCAGCGAAGGCCAAGACGCTCGAAAAGATACTCGGCACGAAATACCGCGTGCTCGCGAGCATAGGCCACGTGCGCGACCTTCCGAAGGGACGCATGGCGATAGACATCGAGAACAGCTTCGAGCCCGAGTACATACAGGTGCGCGGCAAGGCCGACCTCATAAAGACGCTCAAGGGCGCTTCGTCGGCGAGCGCCGGAACGCTGCTCGCCTCCGACCCCGACCGCGAGGGCGAGGCGATAGCGTGGCACCTCGCGACGCTGCTCGACATCGACACAAACAAACAGTGCCGCATAAGAATGCACGAAATCACGAGCCACGGCGTCAAAAGCGCGATAGCCGAGCCCGACGTGATAAACATGAACCTCGTCGAGGCGCAGCAGGCGCGCCGCGTGCTCGACCGCCTCGTCGGCTACGAGCTCAGCCCGCTGCTGTGGTACAAGGTGCAGCGCGGTCTCTCCGCCGGGCGCGTGCAGTCCGTCGCGCTGCGCATAGTCTGCGAGCGCCAGGAAGAGATAGAGCGCTTCATCCCCGAGGAATACTGGCTGCTCGACGTGGCGGCCTCGAGCCTCGACGCGAAACGCGGCTACAAGCTGCGCGTCGAGAAATTCGAGGGCAAACCAGTGACGATAAGCAGCGAGGAAGAGGCGGACAAAGCCGAGGCCGCGATACGCGCGGGGCGGCTCGTCGTCGACGACTTCGGAACGAAGGAAAGCAAGCGCCAGCCGAACCCGCCCTTCAAGACCAGCACGCTCCAGCAGGAGGCTTCGCGCCGCTGCGGCTTCGCGCCGCGCCGCACGATGCGCATAGCGCAGGCGCTTTACGAGGGCGTTGAGATTCCGGGCCGCGGCCCGACGGGGCTCATCACCTACATGCGCACCGACAGCCTGCGCCTTGCGCCCGAGGCGCTCGAAGCCTCGCGCTCGTTTATACGCGAGAGCTTCGGCGAGGAATACCTGCCCGCGTCGCCCAACGAGTACACGCCGAAGGGCAAGGCGCAGGACGCGCACGAGGCGATACGCGCGACCGACGCGTCACTGACGCCCGAATCGGTGAAGCCCTACCTCACGCCCGAGCAGTACAAGCTCTACGAGCTGATATGGAGCCGCTTCATAGCGAGCCAGATGAAGGACGCCGTCGTCGCGCGCACGAGCCTCGTGTGCAGCTCCGCGGGCTACCAGATGAAGCAGTCCGGCGTCGTCGTAACCTTCGACGGCTGGGGCCGCGTCTACCCGCTCGGCATCAAGGACGTGACGATAGAGACCGCCGTCAAGGGCGAGACGCTCAACATAGACGCGATAGAGAAAGAGCAGAAATTCACGCAGCCGCAGCCGCAGTACACCGAGGCCGGCCTCGTCAAGGCGCTCGAAGAAAAGGGCATAGGCCGCCCGTCGACCTACGCGACGATAATAGAGACGCTCTTCGCGCGCGGCTACGTGGACCGCGGTGAGGAGGACAAGCGGCTGAACCCGACGAAGCTCGGGCGGCTCGTCAATAATTTCCTGGTAAAATATTTCCCGACGCTCATCAACGTCGGCTTCACGGCGGAGATGGAGCAGGAGCTCGATCAGGTCGAGTCCGGCGACATTGAGTGGAAGAAGCTCATGGCCGACTTCTGGCACGAGTTCAAGCCTGCCGTCGACGAAGTCGCGGCGCACGGCGAGAGCATGAGGCCCGAACCTGAGCTCATAGGCGAGCAGTGTCCCGAGTGCGGGCGCGACCTCGTCATAAAGCGCGGGCGCTTCGGCGAGTTCATCGCCTGCACGGGCTACCCCGAGTGCCGCTACACGCGCAAGATAGTCAAGGGCACCGGCATCAAGTGCCCGAAGTGCGGAGAAGGCGAGCTGATACGCCGCAAGGCGACGAAGGGCAAGATGGCGGGGCGCTTCTTCTACGGCTGCAACCGCTACCCGGACTGCGACTACGTGGCGTGGAAGAAGCCCGGCAAGGAAGAGAACGCGCAGAACGCGGGCGAGACGGAGGCGGCGGACGATGCCGGCGACATGTAAGACGGTAACGGTCGCGGGCGGCGGCCTCTCCGGCTCCGAGGCGGCGTGGCAGCTCGCGCGCCGCGGCGTGAAGGTGCGCCTCTATGAGATGCGCCCGAACAAAATGACGCCCGCGCACGAGACGGGGATGCTCGGCGAGCTCGTATGCAGCAACTCGCTCGGCGGCGAAAAGACGACGACAACCGCGGGCATCCTCAAGGCAGAGCTCACGCGCATGGGCAGCCTGATAATGGAATGCGCCGAACGCTCGCGCGTCCCCGCGGGCAACGCGCTCGCAGTGGACCGCGAACGCTTCGCGGCGATGATAGACGAAAAAATTTCAAACCACCCGAACATCGAGCTGGTGCGCGAGGAGCTTACGGAGCTTCCCGAAGAGCCCGCGATCATCGCGACAGGGCCTCTGACGAGCGCGCCGATGGCGGAGAAGCTCGCCTCGCTGACCGGCGAGGAATTTCTATACTTCTACGACGCAGTGGCGCCGATAGTCGACGTTTCGACAGTCGACATGACGAAGGCCTTCAAGGCCAACCGCTACGGCGACGAGGGCGACTACATCAACTGCCCGATGAACGAAGAGGAATATAAAATTTTCTGGCGCGAGCTCGTGAACGCCGAGACCGCGCCGCGCCACGACTTCGAGGAAGAGCAGATGCGCCACTTCGACGGCTGCCTGCCCGTCGAAGTGATAGCGAAGCGCGGCGAGCAGACGCTGCTCTTCGGCCCGCTGCGCCCCGTCGGCTTCGAGGCGGCGAACGCGGGAGAAACTCCTTACGCCGTCGTGCAGCTGCGGCAGGACAACACCGAAGGGACGCTCTTCAACATCGTCGGCTTCCAGACCAACCTCAAATGGGGAGAGCAGGAGCGCGTCTTCCGCCTCATACCGGCGCTCGAGCACGCGGAGTTCGTGCGCAAGGGCGTGATGCACAGGAACCTCTTCGTCTGCGCGCCGCGCGTGCTCGACGGCTTCCTGCGCTTCAACGGGCGCGAGGCGCTCTACATAGCGGGACAGGCCTCCGGCGTCGAGGGCTACCTCGAAAGCACGGCGATGGGGCTGGCCGCCGCAGTATTCGCCTACGCGCAGCTCGCGGGCGAAGAGATGCCCGAGTTCCCGAAGGAGACCGCCGTCGGCTCGCTGCTGAATTACCTCAAGACGGCGCTGCCCGAGAGCTTCCAGCCGATGAACGTCAACCTCGGTATCTTCCCGCGCCTCGGCAAGAAAAAGATACGCAAGCGCACCGAGCGCTGCGAGGCCTACGCGCGCCGCTCGCTCGAGGCGCTCGACAAATTCATCGAGGAGCGTGCCGCGCTCTTCCGCGCGCAGGATTGACGCCGCGCCGCAAAAACTGCGAGGACTTCAAAGCCGGACGCAAAAGTCCGGCTTTTTCCATTTTCGACCAAAACTATTGACATTTTGCTGAATCTTTTATATTTGACGTTTACTTGCGAATTTTCTTAAAATTTCCCTTGATATTTACAATTTTCATGCTAGAATACCTGTCATGACGGAGAATATTTCTGAATGCATCGAGCTATACATAGACTATCTTCGCTCGCTCGGCAGGTCCGAGAACACGAGGATAAACTACCGTGTAGACCTCCGGCATTTCAGAGATTATCTCGAAGGACAGGGCATAACGGACGCCGCCGGGATAGACACGAGGGCAGTGAGCATATTTCTCCGCAGCATCCTCGGCGTCGGCGAGGCGAAGACGTCGGCGTCGCGCAGGCTCTCCGCCGTCCGCGGATTTACGGCGTGGCTCGCCGAGACGGGACGGGCGGCGAACGACCCGTCGGCCGGCATGAAGGGGCCGAAGAAGCCCGACGCTCTGCCGCGCGCCATATCGTACGCCGACGTAGAAAGGCTTCTGACGCAGGGCCCGGACGAACGCGCGGAGCAATACCGGCGCGACAGGCTCGTGCTCGAGCTGC
>UQVV01000111.1 GCA_900544635.1 uncultured Cloacibacillus sp.
TGACGCCGGCCAAGTAGACGACGAGCAGGATGTTTTTCCCGTCAGGTATCATCTCCGCCGCGCCGCATATTTTGAAGGCGAGGAGCAGGATTACCGGCGCGGCTATGAGGCGCAGCGCCGAGGCGAGGTAGCGCCGCCGGTCGCCGAAGATGCGGCGCGCCGGCACGTCGGCGATGACCATGCCCGCGAGCAGCATGCCGAGCGGCCCTATCATCGAGCCGGTCATCTTGAGCGTGCCGTCGACGATTTCGGGCAGCCGCACGCCGAGCAGGAACATCGCGCCGCCTATGAATATCGATATGACGTTGAGGTTGAACAGTATCTTCTTCCAGCCTATCCCCGCGCTGCCGCTCAGCACACAGCGGCATTGCGTCCAGAGCAGAATGAGCTGGACGACGATGAAGGCGCAGGAGTAGACGAGATATTCGCCGCCGAGCATCGCCTGCACGAGCGGCAGCACGAGTATGCCCGCGTTGGTGTAGACGACGGTCAGCTTCTCGGCCGTGTCGAGGCGCAGCGCGCGTCCGAAGACGGCCGCGAGCAGCAGGAAGAGCGCGTGCGCGAAGACCGCGGCTGCGAAGGAGAAGAGGAGGCCGCCGACGACCTGCCGCGAGTGCTCTATCTGGAACGAGCTTATGATTATGCACGGCGCGACGAGGTAGACTATTATCGCGGATATGACGCGGCTGTCCTCCGTTTTGAGCACGCGCGCCCTGACGAGCGCCCAGCCCATCGCCATTATGATGAAGAGCTTCGTTATCTCTTCCGCGAGTATCAGGCTTATCTCCATTATTTTTCTCCTCCCGCGCGGATATCCGCGCCACGGTATATTATATCGCCGCTTTGCGGAACCGCGGATATGCGGGCGTTGCCTCGCGCGGAGATTTTTATTACACTATCGGCGGAGCTTCAATGAATTTTATAAAGCGTGGTGTTTCTGTTGAATTTCGACCCTTTCTCCTATAAATATCCCTCGCGCCGCACTCTCGTCTACGGCTCTCGCGGCATGGTCTGCGCGACGCAGCCGCTCGCGGCGCAGGCCGGGCTCGACATGATAAAGAAGGGCGGCAACGCCGTCGACGCCGCCGTTGCGACGGCCGCGTGCCTGACGGTCGTAGAGCCGACGAGCAACGGCATCGGCGGCGACGGCTTCGCGCTCGTATGGAGCGGCGGCAGGCTGCACGGGCTGAACTCGAGCGGCTTCGCGCCGGCGCTCGCGGACGCGGAGTCCCTGCGTGCGCGCGGCTGCGGCAAAATGCCGCTCTACGGCTGGGAGGCGGTCACCGTCCCCGGCGCGCCCGCAGCGTGGGCGGAGCTGAACCGCCGCTTCGGACGCCTGCCGCTCGAGGAGGTCCTAGCGCCCGCCGCGTGGTACGCGGAGAACGGCTTCCCCGTATCGCCGACCGTCAGCGCGCTTTGGAAGCGCGCCTTCGCGAAGTTTGCGAAAAATCTCGACGGCGCGCATTTCGCGCACATCTTCGAGAGCTTCACGCTCGGAGGCCGCGCGCCCGAGCCGGGCGAAATCTGGCGCAATCCCGCGCAGGCCGCGACGCTGCGCAAAATCGCGGAGAGCGCCGCGCGCGCCTTCTACGAGGGAGAGCTCGCCGAGGCGATAGACGCTTTCTCGAAGTCCTGCGGCGGCTGGCTGCGTCTCGAAGATTTGGCGGCCTTCAGCCCCGAGTGGGTGGAGCCGATACACGCGAACTACAAAGGATACGACGTCTGGGAGATACCGCCGAACGGTCAGGGTATAGCGGCGCTGATGGCGCTCAACATTCTGAACAATTTCGACTTCGCGGAGCGCGAGTGCGCGCGCAGCTATCATCTGCAAATCGAGGCGATGAAGCTCGCCTTTGCGGAGTCGCTCGCCGAGGTCGCCGACCCGCGCTATATGCGCCGCAGCGTCGAAGAGCTGCTCTCGGACGGATTCGCAAAGCGCCGCGCCGCGCTCATAGACCCGGAGCGCGCGGGGCTGCCTACGTCGGAGCGCCAGAGCTCCGGCGGCACCGTCTACCTAGCGGCCGCGGACGGCGAGGGCAACATGATTTCTATGATACAGAGCAACTATCAGGGCTTCGGCTCCGGCCTCTGCGTGCCGGGCACGGGCGTGACGCTGCACAACCGCGGCAACAACTTCTCGCTCGACCCCGAGTCGCCGAACTGCCTCGCGCCGCGCAAAAAGCCCTACCACACGATAATCCCGGGCTTCATCACGCGCGGCGGCGAGCCCGTCGGCCCGTTCGGCGTGATGGGGGCCTTCATGCAGCCGCAGGGACACGTGCAGATGGCGGTCAACATGATAGACTTCGCGCTCAACCCGCAGGAGTCGCTCGACGCGCCGCGCTGGCAGTGGTTCCGCGACCGCGTCGTCGGCCTAGAGCAGGGCGTGCCGAACCACGTCGCGGCGAAGCTCGCGGCGATGGGCCACGACGTGCGCATTGACTTCGACCGCATCGACTACGGCCGCGGGCAGATCATCCAGCGCACGGAGTCCGGCGCGCTCGTCGGCGCGACCGAGCCGCGCGCCGACGGATACGTCGCCGCGTGGTAGGCGAAGGGACGATAAACCGACGCAGGCTCTCCCGCGCGCGGCGGGGGAGCTTTTTGTATGGCCGCCGCGCTGGAATTTTCCGCGCGCGCATATTAAAATAAACCGTTGACTTGGAGTCCGCTCCCGCGTTTATGCTGAATACGGCTTTCGCGCGAAGGGAGCGCGAAGCGCGCGGGCTCCGGCACGCGCCCGCACGGACGGGCCGCCGCCGCAGAAGCGGCTTTTTGCGGCGCTCGCCGCGTTTTTCACAGAGTACTTTTCGCGCCACGAAGGCGTCATATCCGCGGGCCGTCGCGTCCGCGCGGAGGTGTTGCGATGCGCTTTTTGCCGGCGTCCGCCATCGGAGGACTTGAAAAATTTTTCGCGGAAACCCCGCGCGCCGCGCTCGCCTTCTCGGGCGGCGTCGACTCGGCGTACTTGATGTACGCGGCCTCGCGCTGCGGCGCCGATTTCCGCGCCTATTACGTAAAGAGCGAATTTCAGCCGCAGTTCGAGCTCGACGACGCGCGGCGGCTCGCGGACCGGCTTTCCGCGCCGATGACGGTGATTCCGCTCTCCGTTCTGGACTGCGCGGAAATCGCCGCGAACCCGCCCGAGCGCTGCTATTTATGCAAGAAACGGATTTTCGGCGCGATAGCGCGCGAGGCGGAGCGCGACGGATTCAGCCTGATAATGGACGGCACGAACGCCTCCGACGACGAGGGCGACCGCCCCGGCATGCGCGCGCTGCGCGAGATGCGCGTGCGCTCGCCGCTGCGCGAATGCGGCCTCACGAAGGCCGAGATACGCCGCCTATCCGCCGAGGCGGGGCTCTTCACGTGGGACAAGCCCGCATACGCATGCCTCGCGACGCGCGTCCCAACCGGGACGCAGATCGACGCCGCGACTCTGCGGCGCGTCGAGGGAGCGGAGGCGGCGCTCGCCGCGCTCGGCTTCACGGATCTGCGCGTGCGTCTCTTCCACGGCGCTGCGCGCGTGCAGCTTCCCGAATCGCAGATAATGGGCGCCGCGGCGCGCCACTTTGAGATAAAATCGGCGCTCGCGCCGTACTTCGACACGGTGCTTCTCGACATGGAGGGCAGATAAAAAATGGACAAGAAAAATATAAGGGAGCTTCTCGTCCGCCTCGCGGCGGGAGCCGCCACGGTAGACGAAGTCATGGAGGAGCTGCGCGAGGAGCCCTTCCGCGACCTCGGCTTTGCGAAGATAGACAGCCACCGCTCGCTGCGCCAGGGCATAGCCGAGGTCATCTACGGCGCGGGCAAGCGCCCGGAGCAAATCGCGGAAATAGCGAAAACGATGCTCGACGGCGGACAGAAAACGGTGCTCATCACGCGCATGGACGCGGAGGCGGCGCGCGAGGTCGCGCTCTCCGTCCCGCTCGCCTACCATGAAATCGGGCGCGTCGGCATAGCGGGCGAAATGCCCGAGCCCGACGGACGCGGCACGATAGTAGTCGCCACGGGCGGAACGAGCGACATGCCCGTAGCGGAGGAGGCGGCGCTCACCGCCGAGGCGCTCGGCAACAAAGTCACGCGCCTCTACGACGTCGGCGTCGCGGGGCTGCACCGCCTGCTCGCGCACACCGACGACATAATGGGCGCATCCGCGATAGTCGCGATAGCGGGCATGGAAGGTGCGCTCGCGAGCGTCATAGGCGGCCTCGCCGACTGCCCCGTCATAGCCGTCCCGACCAGCGTCGGCTACGGCGCGTCGTTCGGCGGCCTCTCGGCGCTGCTCTCGATGCTCAACTCCTGCGCGAGCGGCGTCTCCGTCGTCAACATCGACAACGGCTTCGGCGCGGGCTACCTCGCGAGCATGATAAACCACATAGGGGTGAAATAGAATGAAGGCCTTATACATAGACTGCGGAATGGGCGCGGCGGGCGACATGCTCACGGCGGCGCTGCTCGAGCTCATGCCCGAGCCCGAAAAATTCGTCGAGCGGCTCAACGCGCTCGGAATCCCCGGCGTCGAATACCGCGCCGTCCCATGCGTCAAATGCGGCATAAAAGGCACGCGCGTGGAAGTCTTGGTAAACGGCGAAGAAGAGTGCGCGGACGAGCACGGGCATCATCACGAGCATGCTCACGACGAGACGCACATACACGAACACCGCAGCGCGCATTCTCACGAAGAGCTGCGCGGGCATTGCCATGACGAGCATACTCACGACGAAGCGTACGAGCACGGCCATGAGCACGCGCATACGCACGAGCATGCTTGCGGCGGCCATCACCACCACGCGGGCATGGCGGACATCGAAGCGATATTCGCGCGCCTCGACATGCCCGAAGCGGTGAAAGCCGATGCGCTCGCGGTATATAAAATAATCGCCGAGGCCGAAAGCGCCGTCCACGGCGTGCCGGTGACGGAGATACACTTTCACGAAGTCGGCGCGATGGACGCCGTCGCCGACGTCGCGGCCGTCTCGCTGCTCATGCACGAGCTCGCGCCCGCGCGCGTGACCGCATCACCGGTACACGTAGGCAGCGGCACGGTGCGCTGCGCCCACGGCGTCCTGCCCGTTCCCGCGCCCGCGACGGCGCGCATCCTCGAGGGCGTCCCGATATACGGCGGAGAAGTGCGCGGCGAGCTCTGCACGCCGACCGGCGCGGCGCTGCTGAAGCATTTCGCAGCCGACTTCGGCCCGATGCCGCTCATGCGCCTCGAAAAAACCGGCTACGGCATGGGCAAAAAAGACTTCGGCGACCGAGCCAACTGCGTCCGCGCGATGATGGGCGAAGCCTAGCGGCGCGCGAAGTCATAAAATCAAAACACCAGCAAAACGGGCGGCGCGGGGAAGAAATCCTCGCGCCGCCGGTTTTGATTATTGTGATAGACATCTAATAATATCTGATTATAATAATTATCAGCTATTATTAGATATCAGCAGATATTATCAAATAGTCAGGGACGGTGCGAATGCAGACGGAGAATAAAACCACCGAATTAAAGCGAGAATATGTCGACGATATCAAAAATACGGTAGTGGCCTTCGCGAACTGTGACGGCGGCACTATATACATTGGAATCAACGACGACGGAAGCATACGCGGCGTGGACGACGCAGATGAAACGATGCTGCGCGTGACCAACGCAATACGCGACGCGGTCAGGCCGGACGTTACGATGTTCGTAGACTGCGGCGGCGAGGATATAGACGGGAAGCAGGTCGTCCGCGTCACCGTGAGGCGCGGAACGGCGCGCCCATATTACCTGCGCGGCAAAGGCATACGCCCCGAAGGCGTCTATGTGCGTCAGGGCGCGTCGACCGTACCCGCGAGCGAAACGGCGATACTGGACATGATTAAGGAAACGGGCGGCGACAGTTACGAAGCGGCGCGCTCGTTGATACAGCAGCTCACCTTCGACAAAGCTGCGGAATTCTTCAAACGCAGAGGCGTTTCCTTCGGCGCGGCTCAGATGCGTACGCTGCGCATGATAGGCGAAGACGGGATGTACACCAATCTTGCGTTCCTGCTTTCCGACCAGTGCGCGCACTCCCTCAAAATGGCCGTTTTCGAGGGCGGCCGGAAGAGCGTATTCAAAGACAGGCTGGAGCTGTCCGGCTCTCTTCTCGCGCAGCTCGACGGAGCATACGAATTCATCGACCGGTTCAACCGCACGCGCGCCGAATTTGACGGGCTTGACCGCATAGACCGGCGCGATTATCCGCCAGAGGCGGTACGGGAAGCTTTGCTGAACGCGCTTGTGCATAGGGACTACTCATTCAGCGCTCCGACCCTGATAAGCGTTTT
>UQVV01000112.1 GCA_900544635.1 uncultured Cloacibacillus sp.
GAGCGACGGAAGCGCCGCGCCGGGGTCGTGCTCCATGCCGCGGTAGGTCTCTTCGTTGAATATCCACGTCCCGTTGCGGTCGGCGATGTTCAGTATCCTGTCGAGCTCGGCGCGGACGGGGATGAAGCCTGTCGGGTTGTTCGGTATGTTCATGATGAGGAGCTTGGTCTTCGGCGAGATGTTCTCGACCAGGAAGTTCACGTCGAGCCGCCAGCCCCAGCTCGTAACCTCGAGCGGCCATTTGATGACGGTGCAGCCGAGCGCGCGCGGAAGCTCGTAGAGCGAGGGGAGCGTCGGGTGCATGACGATGACCTCGTCGCCGGGCTCGAGCATGTTGTTCATGAAGATGAAGATGCCCTCCTCGGGCGCGAGCTCGAGAATGTCGGAGGGGCGTATCGACGAGTAGCGCGCCGAGATGGCCTCGCGCAGCGGGAGAAAGCCTTCGGGCTTCGTGTAGCCGAGGCTGAGATTGTCCCAGAGCTGCCGGCATTCGGCGTCGGCCATGTCGAGGATCTCCTGCATCGAGCATCCTTCGCACGAAGTCTGGCTCAGCATGTACTTGGCCTTGGCCTTGTAGAGCGCGAACTGTCTTTCGAGTTTGAACGTCTGTATTCTCATCGGAATTCCCCTTTCATGGTCTTTCGGTCGACGTCCCTGCGAAGGAACGGAATTTTCCCCGATTTGTAAAGTATAACCTTTTTTCGCAAAGCTGTAATCCCTTTCTTTGAGATGTTTCCGCGCCTTTGGTATTAGAATTATAATAGGCGCACGGAATTTGCGCCGTTTTACAAAGGCCGGAGAGAATTATTAGAAAAATATCACGGCGCAGAAGGCACAAAAGCTAAAAAACGCTTGATATTACAGAGTTGGCAGATGTCCGAGGCGCGAGTCCCGCGCAGTGAACCGCGGACAGATTGGCAAACTGATATATCTGTGCTACAATTATAATGCGAGAGGGGAAGAATTTTATGACGTGCGAATCGCACTTCACGCTAAAATCGCTGAAGGAACAGGTCTACGACTATCTTCGCGTACAGATGAACGAAGGCAGGCTGCGGCCGGGGGCTTTTCTCAACCTCAACGACATCAGCCGCGAGCTCGGCATGAGCCGCACGCCTCTGCGCGACGCGCTCTTTCAGCTCGAGTCCGAGGGGTTCGTCACCATTTTCCCGCGCCGGGGGGTCGTCGTGAACTCGCTGACGCTGGAGAAGATACGCAATATTTACGAAATCCTCGGCGCTCTCGAGTCGGCGGCGCTGCTGCTCGTAGCCGTGAGGTTCCGCGACGGCGACGCCGATCTGATGGAGAAATACAACCAGCAGATGAGGAAGGCTCTGGACCACAACAATTTCTCCGTCTATTACGAGGCGAATCTGCGGTTCCACAACGTCTATCTCGACATGCTCGACAACGCGGAGATGCTTCACGCGATAAAGATACGCAAGGAGCGCCTCTACGACTTCCCGCGGAACAAGACCTTCGTGAAGGAGTGGGAGGTCCATTCGCTCGACGAGCACGCGGCGATGATAAAGCTGCTGCGCGACCACGACTTCAACGGAGCTGCGGACTATGTCCGCGACGTACACTGGTCGTTCTCCGTGCAGGAGCGCTTCATACGCAGGTACTACTTCGCGAAGCATGTGGAGCTGGACATTTCGGAGGAGGGGGACGTGAGCTTTGAGTAAACACGGAATTATATTCGACATCAAGAAATATTCCATCCACGACGGGCCCGGCACCCGCACGACGGTGCATCTGAAGGGATGCCCGCTCGCCTGCTGGTGGTGCCACAACCCGGAGAGCCAGTCCGTAAGGCCGACCGTGCTCTTCCGCTCGGAAAAGTGCATAGGCTGCGGAACCTGCGTCAAGGTCTGCCCGAATGGCGCGATATCCGTCCGCGGCGGCGCGCTCGTGACCGACGAAGCGCTCTGCACCGGCTGCGGCGCCTGCTGCACCGCCTGCCCGCCGGAGGCGCGCGAGCTCTGCGGCAAGCCCTATACGGTCGAACAGCTGATGGACGAGCTTAAAAAGGACGAGATCTTCTTCCGCACCGGCGGCGTGACGTTCTCTGGCGGAGAGCCGCTTATGCAGCCTGAGTTCCTCATCGAGGCGCTCGACGCCTGCGGCGCGCAGGGCTATCACCGCTGCCTCGACACCTGCGGCTTCGCGCAGAAAAGCGTCGTCCTCGACGCGGCTAAGCGTACCGACCTTTTCCTTTACGATATAAAGCACATGGATCCCGAGCAGCATAAAAAATACACCGGAGTAGACAACGTGGTGATCCTCGAAAACCTAGCCGTAATTTCTGAGGCTGGTGCGAAGATCAACGTCCGTATCCCGTTCATGCCCGGACTCAACAGCTCCGATGAAAATATGCACGCGATAGGAAAATTCGTCGCGCCTCTGCGCGGCGTCGTCGGCGTCAACATCCTGCCGTACCACACCGTCGCGAAGGGCAAGCACGAGCGCTGGCACATGGAGTACAAGCTGCCGGACCTCATGCCGCCGACGGAGAATCAGACGCGTCACGCGGCTGAGATAATAGAGAGCTACGGCGTCAAGGTACACATCGGCGGATAATTCGCCGGAAGTCCCATAAAAATAAGAAACAAATCCAGGAAACGAAATACCGTAAGGAGGTAACAACAATGGCTGAAAATATCAAAACCCCATGCTGCTGCGGACAGATGAGCGAAGAAGTCCAGAAGGCCGCCGCGCCTTCGAGCGAGCGCGTGAAGAGACTGCGCGACGCGAGCTTCGACCAGCATCCGAGCATTTCCATCGAAAGGGCGCTGCTTGAGACTGAATTCTACCGCGAGCACGAGGGCAAGCTTCCGATGCCTGTGCTTCGCGGAGCCAACTTCAAACACCTTTGCGAAAACAAGACGATATACATAGGCAAGGATGAACTCATCGTAGGCGAACGCGGCCCGTTCCCGAAGGCCGTATCGACATTCCCCGAGCTCACCTGCCACTCGCGCCACGACTTTGAAGTGCTCACGACGCGCGCGCAGCAGAACTACACCGTTTCGAGCGCCGACATGGACATCTACGAGAAGGAAGTCGAGCCCTACTGGCGCGGACGCTGCATGAGAGACAAGCTCTTCGAGCGTATGCCCGAGGCATGGAACCTCCTTTATGAGGCGGGTACCTTCACCGAATTCGGCGAACAGCGCGCGCTCGGCCACACCTCGCTGGACAACCTCATCTATCAGAAGGGCGCTCTCGACATGAAGAAGGACATCGCCGAAGCCCGCGCGAAGCTCGACTTCATCAACGACCCCGAAGCGACGGCCAAGGACGAGCAGCTCCAGGGCATGGACATCTCCTGCGACGCGGTCATCATCTTCGCCGAGCGTCACGCCGACCTCGCAGAGAAGATGGCGGCCGAAGAGAAGGACGAGACCCGCAAAGCCGAGCTCCTCAAGATAGCCGATGTCTGCCGCTGGGTCCCCGCGCACGCTCCGCGCGACTTCTGGGAGGCCGTCCAGATGTACTGGTTCGTACACCTCGCGACCATCACGGAACTCAACGGCTGGGACGCCATGAGCCCCGGACACCTCGACCAGCACCTCGCGCCGTTCTACGCGAAGGGACTGGCCGACGGCACGCTCACGCGCGACCAGGCGAAAGAACTGCTCGCCTGCCTCTTCATCAAGGTCAACAACACGCCGGCCCCGCCGAAAGTCGGCGTCACGGCGAAGGAAAGCGGCACATACAACGACTTCACGAACATCAACCTCGCGGGACTGAAGCGCGACGGCACCGACGGCTCCAACGAAGTCACCTACATCTGCCTCGAACTCTTCAACGAGCTGCGCCTGCTCCAGCCGCAGGGCAACATCCAGGTCAGCGAGCGCACGCCAGACAACGTCATCCGCGCCGCGGCGAGAGTCTTCCGCAACGGCATGGGCTATCCGTCGGTCTTCAACGCCGACATGGTCATCCAGGAGCAGATGCGCGTAGGCAAATCGCTCGAAGACGCGCGCGAAGGCGGCACCAGCGGCTGCATCGAAACCGGCTGCTCCGGCAAGGAAGCCTACCTGCTCCACGGCTACCTCAACACGCCGAAGCTCCTTGAATACGCTCTCACGAACGGCGTAGACATGCTCACCGGCAAACAGGTCAGCATCAAGACCGGCGAGCTCTCCGAGTTCAAGACGTTCGACGACCTCTACGCGGCCTTCGAGAAACAGATGGCCTACGTCGTAGACACGAAAATCGGCGTCGACAACTACCTCCGCTACCAGTACGCGACCAACATGGCGGCGACCTACCTCTCCTGCGTCATCCGCGACTGCATCGAGAAGGGCAAGGACTACTACAACGGCGGCCCGCGCTACAACAGCGACTACATCCAGTGCTGCGGCATCGGCACCATCACCGACAGCCTCTCCGCGATAAAGAAGCACGTCTACGACGAAGGCACCTACACTCTTGAGGAACTCGTCGCCGCGATGAAGGACAACTGGGAAGGACACGAAGCCATGCGCCTCACCCTCTGGAACAAGACGCCGTTCTTCGGCAACGACGACGACTACGCCGACGACATAATGAGAAGGGTCTACGACAGCCTCTTCAAGACCATCGACGGCAAGCACAGCATCCTCGGCCCGACCTACCACCTCAACATGCTCTCGACGACCTGCCACAACTACTTCGGGCAGAAACTCGCCGCGACGCCGAACGGACGCTTCAGCGGAATGCCGGAGTCCGACGGCACCAGCCCGAGCCACGGCGCAGACCGCCACGGCCCGACCGCGGTCGTCAAGTCGCTCGGCAAGATGGACCAGGTCAAATCCGGCGGAACGCTGCTCAACCAGCGCTTCCTGCCCTCCGTCCTCGCCGGCGAAGAGGGAATCGAAGGCGTCAAGAACCTCATCCGCGCCTACTTCAAACTCGGCGGACACCACATCCAGTTCAACGTCGTCGACGAAGCGACGCTGCGCGACGCCCAGGCCCACCCGGACAACTACCGCGGCCTCCTCGTCCGCGTCGCGGGCTACAGCGACTACTTCGTAGACCTCGACAACTACCAGCAGGAAGAAATCATAGCGAGAAACGCGCAGGAAAGCTTCTAAGTTTCCACGCGATTCACGCGAAAAAGCAAAACCGAGCCCCGAGGCGAAAGCCCCGGGGCTTTTTCGTACACTCCGCTCGCCGGCTCTGCTATCATAACGCCATACAAAAGAACGGAGGCGGATAAAATGCTGATACGCGAGGCAAGAATAGAAGAACTAGACAAGGTCATGGCCTTCTACGAAATGATGTGCCGCGAGCTCGCGTCGAGGGACTTCCTGCCGAACGGCAACAAAGGCGGATTCCCGTCCGTCAAAATGGTGACGGAGGCGATAAAAAATTCCTGCCTGTACGTCGGCGAAGAAAACGGCGAAATCGCTGCCGCATACATAATGAACAACGAATGCGACCCCGCCTACGACGCCGTGCCGTGGCGCGTTGAGGCGGACAAAAAGCACGCCGCGATACTCCACGCGCTGCGCGTCGCCCCCAACTACGGCGGCAGGGGATACGCGGGCCGCCTCGTCGAACACGCCGCCGAAACCGCGCGCGCCAAAGGCCGGAAAGCAATCCGCCTCGACTGCCTCGTAGAGAACACAATCGCCCACAAGCTCTACCTCTCCCACGGCTTCCAAATCGTGGGTGAAACGGAGATGTACTACGAAGACATAGGCGAGCGGCGCAAATTTCTGATGTTCGAAAGAGTCATAACCGATTAACTAAACTTGTCGGAAATTTGATAAATTGAAACGGAGAAGAAAAAGTGAACCAGAAAGACTACTGGAACAAAGCCGCGGCCGATAAAGAGTTCACGACGCCCTTTCAGCTCGCGGCCTTTGAAAAATACGTGCCGCGCGAAGCTCTCGTCCTCGACGTCGGCTGCGGCTACGGACGCACGCTCGACGAGCTGTACCGCGCGGGCTGGCGCGGCCTCATAGGCATAGACTTTTCCGAAGCGATGATAGAACGCGGGCGCGCGGCATACCCGCACCTTGATTTGCGCGTGAAGCGCAGCGCGGAGCAAATAGACCTGCCCGACGCAAGCGCCGACGCAGTCATCCTCTTCGCCGTGCTCACCTGCATCAGCTCAAACGCGGAACAGGAGCGCATGATTTCCGAAATCCGCCGCGTCCTCCGCCCCGGCGGAATACTCTACGTCAACGACTTCCTGCTCAACACCGACGAACGCAACAAAGTGCGCTACGAAAAATTCAAAGACAAGTACGGCGAATACGGCGTCTTTGAACTCCCCGAAGGCGCCGTCTGCCGCCACCACG
>UQVV01000113.1 GCA_900544635.1 uncultured Cloacibacillus sp.
GGGCTCCCGTGCAGGAACATCACGGGACAGGTTCTGGCCAGAAAATTGCCAGAGCGACATAGATTTTGTTGTAAAGCTAAGCGACTATAAACCGAATACAGTAAAACTGCCCGCGTCGATTTCTCGCGGGCGGTTTTGTCGTTTTGGGTGTCAGCCTAGCCGTTGTCGAGAATACCGTCGCGGTATCTCTTCCGGCGCTCGAACGAGCAAGCGCCGCCATGCATGATGAACTCTCCTGCGCCGCAGTCTATAAGCCGCGCGTTCAATGCTGAGGAGATGAGGGCGAACGCCTCTTTCGGTTCTTCCGCGCCCCTGACATGCAGCATGACGGACTCCGCTTCCGGTTCGCCGCCTACGTTGAATTCTATCGACCACCCGCCGCGGCCGAGATGCTGATATGACAAGTCCGCGCAGTCGTAAGATGCGCCGAGCGCGGCGGCCGCGTTCTTTACAGCTTCGGCTATTTCCGTCTGCGTGAAGGGGACGATATTTTCGCCGGCGATATCCTTCAGCGCTTCGCCGTTAGTTTTGGTTCTTACCATCACGACGTCCCAGCTCATTCAAACGCCTCCCTGTGTTCATGCGACGCTGCGCGCTAAAAAACGGGCGCTCAGCGCCCGCTCTGTATCTCTTCGGTAAACGGATAATAGATTCGCAGCTCCGTGATGCCACGCAGGGAATTGTCGTTCCTGCCCGCAGATTCGTGCAGCCGTTCCCAGCCGCCGTTCCCGTAGCGCGCGAGGACCATCGACCTGCGCCCGTATGAGGACCACATATCCCACAGCTGTTCGCCGCCCGCGGGGCCGGAGACGAGGCCGTGCTTGAAGAGCGGCGGCGTGCCGCCGAGCTTCGATTTGCCGTCCGCGGGGCCGACGACGAGCCACTGCGTCATGGACCAGACGCCCTGCATCTCCTTCGAGGCGAGCGCGTGATCCCACGGCACTATCTGAAATCCGCCGGTCGTTCCGCGCGGCGTCGTGCTCACGTCGATGACGCCGCTGTGGTTCGCGCGTATCGCGCCGACGCGCTGGAAGAGCGTCCCCTCGAAACGTCCCGTGCCGCCGAGCGCCACGAGGACGCGCCCCAAAATTTTATAGCCGTCCGAATACCAGGCGACGACCCTGCCGCCGGGGCGGTTTTCTATATCGACCATATAGGGCAGCGACGGGTCTTCGAAGACTTCAATAACAAGAGTGTCGCCCGCTTTTGGCAGGTTGTCCGCCGCGAGCGGCGCGGCCGCTCCGTCCGCACCGCGCACGGAAACGCGCGAGCCGACCGCTGGAGCCCAAGCGCCGAAGACGCTTTCGCCGGCTTTGGCGTCGAGCACTATCGAAGCGCCGGGGCCCGCCGCGGGCGCAATCGTCTCCTTAGGGATGATGCTGAGCGTGCGTCCCCTGCCCTTTTCGACGGAGACGAGCATGTGTACCGCGTTGACCGCGGAAGCGCAGACGGAGCCGGGCTCGCCCCACGCGCTCGCCGTGTAGCTCGGGTAACGCGTTTTGGTCGGGAGCGCCGCGACAGACGCGACGGAGAAGGTTTTGCCGTTCGCCGCCGTCACCGTCACTTCCGCCCCCTTCTGCATCGGTATGTCGATTTCAAAAATTTTCTTCGCTTCGGCCTCCGCGGCGTCCGCGCAGAAAAGCGCCGCGCATGTTAGAAGCGCCGCAAACGCGAAGCCGAACGATTTTTTCAGTTTTCGCAGATTCAATGCAACCGCCTTCTTTTATAAGATAATGAAATTTTTAAAATCCCACGGGCGAAGGGAAGAACCATATCGCCCAGACGTTTCCGAGAAAATGGAAGAGCGCCGGAGGCAGCAGGCTGTCGTGCCTGTACTTGAGCCAGCCCATGACGAGCCCGGGGAAAAAAGTGCAGAGCGAAATCCAGTAGGGCGCGGCGAAGAGATGCACCGGCGCGAATATCAGATTCACGGCGACGATAGCCGCGTAAGGGCCGAGCCTCCTCGCGAACACCGGCTGGAGCCATCCGCGGAAGAAGGTCTCTTCTATGACCGCCGCCGCGAGCCCCGATGCCGCGAGTTCGAGCACGGCGCGCAGCCCGCGCCGCCTCGGCAGCTCCTCCCACGGCCACGCAAGCGCGACGACAGTCAGTACTGCGAGCACCGCGGCGGTCACGGCGAGCGTCTCGGCGACGGCGCGCCGGTCCGCGCTCCACCGGAGTCCATAAAGTTCGGGGTCTTCCCTTCTGTACCAACACCAGAGGTAAGGCCAGTACAAGAGAAAGACCCCGATGCAAAAGGCTGCTGTTGAGCCCATGCCGATGGAGCTATATCTTCAGGCAGTCGGAGCACAGGCCGTAGAAGAATATCTCCGTGTGTTCAATCTGGGCGATATTGTCGCGCACCGTCGACGCCGACCTGAAAATCTCGTCCTCGTTGACCGGGATGTCGAAGAGCTTGCCGCACTTACGGCAGAGGAAATGTCCGTGCGTCTCCGTCGTCGGGTCGAAATAGACTCTCTTGTCGTCTATGCTGAGGATTTTGATAAGGCCGGCCTCGGCGAGAAGCTGGGCCGTGCTGTAAAGCGTCGCGACGGACATCGTCGCGTACTCCGAAGAAAGCTCCCTGTAAAGCGTCTCGGCCGAAGGATGGTCCTTGCGTCCTTCGAGCTTCTGAAGGATGGCGATGCGCTGGGCCGTTATCTTCGCGCCTCTCTCCCTAAGTACCGCTATCCCGTCATCTACAGTCCACATAGATAAACTCCCCCAATAAGACTTTAAATGATTTTAATTATTATAAATCACGGCGCGGCGTTTGTGTCAACTAAAGACGACAAAAATGTATTTTTTTTAAAAATTTAGGAAGCCGCGCCAAGACGGCGTAAATTCTGTGCGCGGAGGCCAAAAATGATTTTCAGACTTGCGGATTTACTCGATTTAACGTTATAATGACCGTTGCACATAATGGGGTGTAGCCAAGCGGCCTAAGGCAGCGGACTTTGACTCCGCCATCGATGGTTCGAGTCCATCCACCCCAGCCATTTTTTTGAAGCCGCAGCATCTGAGGCGTTTCTGAAAGGGGCAGGAACTGTGAATCAGCCGGATAAAATGTTTGGGGTGCTAGTGCTGGCCGCGGGCAAAGGCACGCGCATGCGCAGCAAAACTCCCAAGGTCCTCCATTTGATGCTTGAGGAACCTATTCTTTACTATCCCCTTAAATCGGCGCTCGAGGCCGGCTTCGGCGAGACGGCGGTGGTCGTCGGCTACGAAGGCGAAGCGGTCGAGGGCTGGGTCAGAGAAAACTTCCCGGAAGCAGCGATAATCTGGCAGCGCGAACAGCGCGGCACGGGCCACGCGGCGAAGCTCGCTCAGGAGTGGTGGAGCGCCTATGAGAACGTGCTCGTGCTCGCGGGCGACGCTCCGCTCATAACCTCCGAAACTCTCAAATATTTTGCGGAACGCCATATATCTGGCGGCAACGACTGCAGCTTCCTCAGCTTCACGCTCGCAGACCCGACCGGCTACGGCCGCGTGATAACCGAAAACGGCAGCGTCCGCGTCGTCGAGCACAAGGACGCGACGGAAGCGGAGCGCGCCGTCCACGAAGTCAACAGCGGCATGTACATATTCCGCGCCGCGGCGCTCGCCTCGGTAATCGACGAAATATCGTGCCAGAACGCGCAGGGAGAATATTACCTCCCGGACGCGCTCGCGCTCATCGCGGCGCGCGGCGGAAAGGTCGAGGCGGTTCACGCGGACGACGCGGAGCAGTTCCTCGGCATCAACGACCAGATACAGCTTGCGAACGCGGCGCGCATCATGCGCGACAGGATAGTGCTTTCGCTGATGCGCGACAACGGCATGCACTGCATGGACCCGTCAAGCGTCTGGATAGGGCCGAAGGTCAAGGTCGGCCGCGACGTCACCATCCATCCGTCGGTGCAGCTCTGGGGCGAGACCGTCGTCGAGGACGGCGCATTCATTGGCAGCTTCACTGTACTGCGCAATTCCGTCATACATGAAAACGCAAATATAAAGGGCTCCGTGCGCCTCAACGACTCTACCGTCGGGCCTAGGGCCTCGGCGGGGCCGTTCTCGTTCATGCGCGAGCACGGCGAGCTGCTTGAGAACGCGCACATGGGGCGCTTCGTCGAGATAAAGAAGAGCGTCATAGGCAGGGATTCCAAGGTGCCGCACCTCTCCTACATCGGGGACACCGAGATAGGCGAGAACACCAACATAGGCGCGGGCACGATAACCTGCAACTACGACGGCGTCAAGAAGAACAGGACGAAGATAGGAAGCAACTGCCTGATAGGCAGCGATACGATGTTCGTAGCCCCCGTCGAGGTGGGGGACGAAGTCTCGACCGCGGCGGGATCGGTCATCACGAACCGCATCCCGGACGGCGCTCTCGGCGTCGGGCGCGCGCGACAGACCAATATAGAAGGCTGGAGCAACAGGCGCAGGAAGAAGCAGTCAGACGGGAAGTCCCGAAGCTGAAGCGCCGGGGCTTTGTTCTTATTTCTTAAGGAGGAAATAATATGTCCGCAGGATTGAGAGAGGTAAAAATATTTTCCGGCAGCGCTGACCCGCAGTTTGCGGAAAACATCTGTATGAATCTCGGCGTGCCGCTTTCGGCGTCGAAGCTCTTCCGTTTCTCAGACGGGGAGATCGGCGTCTCTATCGAGGAAAGCGTGCGCGGTGCGGACGTATACGTCGTACAGCCGACCTGCGAGCCGGCCAACGAGCACCTTTTCGAACTACTGATAATCGTCGACGCGCTCAAGAGGGCGTCGGCCTACCACGTTAACCTCGTCATGCCCTATTTCGGCTACGCGCGCCAGGACAGAAAGACGCGCTCGCGCGAGCCTATCACGGCGAAGCTCGTCGCGAACCTTCTTGAGAAGGCCGGAGCCGACCGCGTGATCTCCGCCGACCTCCACGCCGGACAGATACAGGGCTTCTTCGACATCCCCGTCGACCACCTTACCGGTATTCCGCTTCTCGCCTCCTACTTCCGCAGGACGCTTTCCGCCGAGATGGAGCAGGGGCTCGTCACCGTCGTTTCGCCGGACATCGGCGGCGTCGTCCGCGCGCGCAAGTTCGCGGGACAGATGAACAACGCCGACCTCGCCATCGTCGACAAGCGCCGCTCGCATGAAGTCGCGAACCAGTGCGAGGTCATGGAGATAATAGGAAACATCGAGGGCAAGACCTGCGTCCTCGTCGACGACATCATCGACACGGCGGGAACGATAGTCAAGGCCGCCGAGGCCCTCAAAGAGAGAGGCGCGAAGGAAGTCTACGCCTGCGCTACGCACGGCGTCCTCTCCGGCCCCGCCATCGACAGGCTGCGCGACTCCGTCATCAAGGAAGTCGTCCTCACCGACACGATTCCGCTCAAGGAGCACAAGAAGATCGACAAGATCCGCCAGCTCCCCATCGCGCCGCTCTTCGCGGAAGCGCTGAGAAGAATCCACTCCGAGCATTCGGTAAGCATTTTGTTCCGTTAATCGACGGAAGAAATCTTTTATAAAAGTTTTAAAACCATTGAGGAGGAAACACCATGGCATCAAAGCATCAGACTGTAAAACTCGAATTCGCGAAGAGAGAGGGGACGGGCAAAGGCACCTGCCGCAAGCTCCGCTCCAAGGATCAGCTTCCCGTCGTCCTTTACGGTCCCGAATATAAGAACGGACTCGCCGGCGTCATCTCCGCGAGAGCCGTAGCGCCCGTGGCGAACAGCGCCCACAGAGAGACGACGCTCATCGAGCTCGACTTCGCCGACGGCGGCAGCGCGACCGCCCTTATCCGCGACGTACAGCGCCACCCGCTCACCCGCCGCGTAATCCACATCGACTTCTATCAGGTCCTCAAGGGACACATGATCAAGGTCGAGGTTCCTATCCGCGTCATCAACGAAGAGCTCTGCAAGGGCATCAAGGACGACGGCGGAGTCCTCGTCTACGGCGAGCGCGCCATCCTCGTCGAGGTCCAGCCGAGCGACATCCCCGAGGAAATCGTATTCGACGCCCAGGCCCTTGAGGTCGGCTCCGAAGTATTCGTCAAAGACCTCGCCCTTCCCGAGGGCGTAACCGCCGTCACCGACGCCGACCTGCTCGTCCTCCACGTCGAGCAGCCGAAGGAAGAGGCTGAGGCGGCTCCGGCTGAGACCGAGGAGAACACCGAAGTCGAAGTCGTGGCGAAGGGGAAGGCCGCGAAGGAAGAATAACCCAGACCTCTTCCGTTTGACCGTTTTCTGCGGCCCGGCTGCGCCCGTCCTGCGCGGCGGAAGTTTGCGCC
>UQVV01000114.1 GCA_900544635.1 uncultured Cloacibacillus sp.
CCAACGCGCCTCGCCGTCAGGCGGAACGGCGCGCGCCAGCGAAGCAGGAGCTCGACTTCTCGGGTCTCGAGCCCGCCTCCGAAGGTCAGGAAGGGGCGGTGCCGCGCGAGCTTGTGGACGCGCTGCTGATGAACCCATACGACGAGCTCGCGAAGGTGCGCATGGTGCCGACGCCCGACATGTCCGGCATGAAGCTCGAAAGCCTCGCCTCCGACAGCGTCCTCGCGCGCGTCGGCGTCGCGCAGGGCGACGTGATAAGCGCGATAAACGGCGTCAGCATCACGAACGTCGCCGACGCCTCGAACGCGCTGAACTCGCTGATGGCGGGCAGCCGCTTCGACGTGACCGTGATGCGCGGCGGAAAGCCCGTCGAGCTGCGCTATCAGGTGAAGTAGCGGCGTGCGGCGCGGCGGCTTTACGCTGATAGAGGTGCTCGTCGCCGTCGTGATACTCGCGACGGTATGCACCGCGGCGCTGAAGCTCGTGATATTGTCGCAGAACACGCTCGCCGAGGTCGGCGAACGCGAAAGGCTGCTCGACGAGACGCGCGAGATAGAGATAGGGATACTGACCGGCGAGCTCGACGAGCGCGGCACGAGCGGAGACATCCGCTGGGAGACGGAGGATCGCGAGGTCGAGATGTTCGGCGAGGACTTCGGGCGGCTCGACCTCGAGGGGCTGAACTTCGACGGCGCGGCGCGCTCGGGCGACGTTTCGGAGACCATCCGCGTGCGCTGGCGCGAGATAACGGTGCGCGACGCAAAGGACAACAGCCTGACCGTCTATCTCGAATCCGAAGAGGACGAGAAAAAGGATGCGCGCGCCCTGCGAAGCCGCGAGGCCGAAGAGGGGAACGCGGACGAAAAAGAAGACTGACGGCCCGCAGCGGGCGGCTTTGGGATAAAATTTCATCGTTAAACGGGAGTGACGGATATGCGGGTAAGGAAAGGTTTTATCTATATATTATTGACGGCGGCGGCGATTTCGCTCTCGCCGTGCCACGCGGCGCGAGCGGCGGAGCCGGACCGCGAGGAGCTGAACCTCATGCAGGCGGCGAACGAGATGCGCGCTTCGGGGCGCGTCCAGCTCAACTTCAAGGACGTCGAGATAGTCAAATTCCTGCGCTTCATGTCCGAGCTCTTGGGCGAGAACATACTTGTAGACCCCGGCATAACGGGCACGGTCTCCGTCGTGTCGCCGAAGGCCGTCACGCTCAACGAGGCGCGCGAGGTGATGCTCTCAGTGCTCGAGATGAACAACCTGACGCTCGAACAGATGGACGGCTACTCGAAGGTCACGCCCGCCTCGGGCGGCGCGGTGACGACCGGCTCCGTCGTCAAGAGCGACCGCAGCGTCGCGCCGGGCGAGGCCGTCATAGTACAGGTAGTGCCGCTCAACTACGTCAAGGCGGGCTACGTCGTCTCGCCGCTCAAGACCGCGATTAAAGAGATACAGGTCTCGCCGGTCGGCAACGGCAGCTCCGTCCTGCTCGTCGGCAAGGCCTCGCTTTTGAACCGCGCCGTCAGCGTCATCCGCGCGCTCGACGCGCCCGACAGCATCCGCGCGATAAAGGTCGTCCCGCTCTCCTACGCGAACGCGAAGCTGCTCGAGGCGCAGATGAACGCGATGGGCAAGGACGCCTCGTCGAAGATGGCGGGGCTCATGGCCGTCGCCGACGAACGCACGGGCCGCATCGTCCTCATCGGCTCGGCGCAGGGGCTGCGCGAGGCCGAGCGCGTCATAAAGGAGCTCGACCTGCCCTCGCGCACGGAAAATTTCCATGTCTACAAGCTGCACAACGCCGACGCGAAGACCGTCGCGGAGCAGCTCTCGCAGATACTAGCGACCGCGGCGAAGCTCTCGCCCGACAAAGAGGGCGGCGTGCCGTCGACCGTCGTCCCGGACCTCCCGACGAACAGCCTCATCTTCACCGCCTCGCAGGAGCAGTACAACTCGCTTAAGTCGATACTCGAACAGCTCGACACCCAGCCGAAGCAGGTCATGCTGCGCGGCCTCATCGCAGAGGTCAGCCTCAACAAGCTCAACAGCGCCGGCATCGACTGGGCGGCCTGGGGCGGCGACCTCATGGGAGACGCGGTAATCGCGGGAAACGTCCAGCTCGGCAACACAGGCGTGCCGTCTGATGTGCAGTCGCTGTATCAGAGCTTGATGACGAATGAAGAAGTCATCACGAATCAGGCGGGCAACGCCGTCGGTACGACGACATCAACCCAGGGCGCGGGCCTCATGTACGCCTACATCCGCCTGCTCAACCGCTTCGACGCGATAAACGTCCTCTCTATGCCGCGCCTGCTCTGCACCGACAACCTTGAAAGCTCGCTGCAGGTCGGGCAGGTCATCCCGCAGCTCACCGGCAGCCTGACGAACCAGGCCAACACCGACTCAGTAACCAACAGCTACGAATACAAGGACGTCGGCCTCATCCTCACCGTCACGCCGCACATCAGGAGCGGCAACCTCGTCGCGCTCGAGATAGAGCAGCGCATAGAGGAGCTCCAGACGACCACCAACAACGCGACGCCGATAACCTCGAAGCGCGAGGTCAAGACCTCCGTCCTCGTCGCGAACGGCCAGACCGTCATCATCGGCGGCCTCATAAAGGAGGCGGAGAAGGAGCTCAAGAACCGCGTGCCATTCTTCTCCTACATACCGCTCATCGGCAACCTATTCAAATCGACCGAGAAACAGCGCGAAAAGGTGGACCTCATGATATTCCTCACGCCCTACATCATCGAGACGCCGGAGCACGCCTCGCAGGTGACGGACCGCATAATCCGCGACGGGCAGGAGCTCAGCGAGGCAGAGCGCATACTGATACAGCGCAACAACAGCGACTACCAGAAGGCGACGCGCAAAGAGGGCGTGACACGAGAGATGCTCGACCCGAAGGGGCTCATCTACGCGCCGCAGCCCGGCGACGAAGCGGAACAGTCCGAGCCGGCGGCGAAATAAAATGGCCGCGCGCTCGATAAGGGACTTCGACGTAAATCCCGAAAAAATCCTCGCGCTCGTCCCCGAGGGCGTCAGCCTCGACGTCCTGCGCGACCGCGGCGTCGTCCCGCTCTCATTGGAGAATGGCGTGATGACCGTCGCCGTCACGGACTACGCCGCGACGCCCGACGCAGCTGCTCGCCGCCGCCGCCGACGCGCGCGTGGACGCGGCGCTGCTGCCGCCCGCCGAGGTGCAGAGCCTCATACGCTCGCTCTACGACATAAAAAGCGGCGTCGGGCAGGAAACGCTCAACGCGATAGAAGAGGTGGACGACCTCTCCGAGCTCGCGCGCCAGGAGGTCATGAGCGACAGCGTAGACGCGCCCGTCGTCCGCCTCGTCAACGGCATACTCATGGAATCGCTGCGCGAGCGCGCGACCGACATACACATCGAGCCCTACGAGGACCGCGTCGTCGTGCGCTACCGCGTCGACGGCGTGCTCTCCGACCGCTACTCGCTCTCGAAGGGCCACCAGGCCCCCGTCACGAGCCGCATAAAGGTCATGGCGAACATGGACATCGCGGAGCGCTTCGTGCCGCAGGACGGGCGCATAGGAATCAGCATCGGCGACAGGCTCGTCGACATCCGCGTCAGCTCGCTGCCGACGCAGCACGGCGAGCGGCTCGTCCTCCGCCTTCTCGACAAGGCGCGCGGCCTGCTCACGCTCGAGGATTTGGGAATGAAGGCGGGCGAGCGCGAACGCCTCGAAAGGCTCATCCGCCGCCCGAACGGCATGATACTCTTCACCGGGCCGACAGGCTCCGGCAAAAGCACGAGCCTCTATGCGATTTTGCAGGCGCTCGCGCGCCCCGAGGTCAACGTCATCACGGTCGAAGACCCGATAGAATACGACCTCCCGGGCGTCGGCCAGGTGCAGGTCAACGAAAAGGCCGGCCTCACCTTCGCGGGGACGCTGCGCTCGATTCTGCGCCAGGACCCCGACATCATAATGATAGGCGAAATGCGCGACTTCGACACCGCGCACATAGGGATACAGGCCTCGCTGACGGGCCACCTAGTATTCTCGACGCTCCACACAAACGACTCCGTCAGCGCCGTCACGCGCCTCACCGACATGGGCATAGAGCCCTACCTCGTCGCGGGCTCGCTGCTCGGCGTCGTCGCGCAGCGCCTCGTGCGCCGCGTCTGCCCGCACTGCAAAGAAAAGTTCGACACGACCGGCGTCGTCCGCAAAAACGGCGTCAAGCACGCGTGGCGCGGCCGCGGCTGCGAAGAATGCGGCGGCACAGGCTACAAGGGACGCTTCGGCCTCTACGAGCAGTTCGACGTGACGCCCGAGATACAGGAGGCGATAGCGCGCGGCGCGCAGCCGCACGAGCTGCGCGAGCTCGCGCGCAAGGGCGGCTTCTCGACGCTGCTCGAGCTCGGCCTCAAAGCCGTCAAGGACGGCGAGACGACGCCCGAAGAAATGCTGCGCGTCGTCGGCGAGGTCTAGCCGTGCCGCTCTTCCGCGCCGAGCTCTACACGCCGGACGGCGCGCGCAGAACCGTGCGCCGCGAGGCCGCGAGCGAGAACGACCTGCTGCGCGAGCTCGCCGCCGAACGCTGCACCGTCGTCTCGGTAAAAGAAGAAAAGCCGCGCGCGTGGAGCTTCGGAGGCAGAAGCCGCCGCAAAAAGCTCTCGCTCGAGGAACAGCACCTGTTCTGCGCGACGCTCTCGTCGTTCATGCGCAGCGGCCTGTCGCTCACGGAAGTGCTGAAATTGCTCCAGAAACAGACGCGCGGCAAAAACCTCAAGCCGATATACACCGAGCTGCGCGAGTCCGTCGAAGGCGGACGTTCGCTCGCCGCCTCGATGGCAGCCCTCGGCGTATTCCGCCCCGGCCTCGTCGGAATGGTCGAGTCCGGCGAAAAATCCGCGTCGCTCGGCGAAATTTTGGAGAAAGCCGGAGAACTCATCCAAAACGAAATTTCGCTGCGCCGCAAAATACAGACGGCGCTCACCTATCCCGTGCTCATGCTCTTCGTCGGCATGGGCGTCGTCATATTCCTGCTCAGCTTCGTCGTCCCGCGCCTCACCGCGCTCGTCATAGAATCCGGCGCGCAGCTGCCGCTCATCACGCGGATGCTCATCTTCGTCTCCGACGCAGTCCGCGCCGGCATAATCCCCTTCGCCGCGGCGGCCGCGCTGCTCGCGCTCTATTTGCGCCGCAAGCATAAAAAAATCTCCCTGCCGCTCTTCCGCGAAGCGCGCGAAAACCTTACCTTCGCGCTCATCTTCAGCCAGACCGGCACGCTCCTGCGCACCGGCATCCCGCTCGTCCAGGCGCTCAAGCTCACCGAGCCCCTCGACCCCGTCAAGGGCCGCCTCTCAACCGTCGCGGACTACATAAAAGAAGGCTACCGCTTCTCGCAGGCGCTCGAAAAAGAAGGCTCCTTCCCCGAAGAAATAACCACCGTAATCCGAGTAGGCGAAGCCGGCGGCACCCTCGCCGAAACCTCCGAACGCCTCGGCACGAGCTGCTGGGAATACGCCCAAACTTCCATGCAGAAATGGGCCACCCTCGCCGAACCCCTGATAATCCTAGTCATGGGCCTGCTGGTAGGCTTCGTAGTAGTCGCCGTCCTCCTGCCGATATTCGATCTGTCGAGTTTGGCGGGGAGGTAGGGAGATACATATTCGCGTGTTGTTCCAATATGTTGAACTATAACTATTATTTTATGGTATAGTTTATAAGTATGTCATAATCGGATATATGACAGGAGGCGCGGCGTTGAGGCAGAAACTTGCTGTGATGGAGATACTTCCCGAACTCGAAATGGGTGGTGTCGAAAACCATGTGATCGATTTATCTAATTTCCTGTCGGCGCAGGGACATCACGTTATGGTGGTGTCGGCGGGCGGAAAGCTAGTGAGCGAACTGCATGGTCCGGAGCATATCAAATTGCCGGTTGTATCGAAGAATCCGTTGTCGGTCATAGCGGCGTCGCTGATGCTTGCGAGAGAAATCAAAAAACATAAATGCCAGATACTTCACGCGCATTCGCGTGTTCCCGGATATGTTGCGTGGCTTGCGTATAAACTTACTGGCGTACCGTGGGTCTACAGTGCACAGGCGTGTTACAGCCACAATCTTGGCATATATCCGTTGAAAAAAGCAAATTGCCTTATCTGTGTCAGCAATACGGTCAAGGAGCACTTGAAAGACTATCTGCCGCCTAAAAACTGCGTTATATTGGACGGCGCTCCGGAAGTCGAAGAGAGATGGCATCCGGAAAA
>UQVV01000115.1 GCA_900544635.1 uncultured Cloacibacillus sp.
GGATTTTTCGTATTCTGCGGAAGTTTCGTAATTCTTACTGCGCGGCGGCGGGCTTCTGCGCGGGCGCCGCAGCGGCGGACTGCTTCGCCTCCGCCTCGCACTCGGCCTTCTTTATCGCCCAGCGGAAACCCGCGACGTGAGCTCCGAAGGTCACGACCCACGACACAGGATAAGAGAGATAGACGACCGTGACAGTGTGGAATGCGGGAATCTGGAAGAGCATATAAATCCAGACGAGCCTAAGCCCGCACGCGCCGAGCAGCGTGACGACCGTCGGCAGCACGGAGTAGCCGAGGCCGCGCAGCGCGCCGACCATGCCGTCCATCAGGCCGCAGAGGAAATATGTCGCCGCGACGATGTGGAAGCGCGAGATGCCCGCCGCGATGACCTCCTCGCTCGGCGAGTAGATGCGCAGCAGCGCGTGGCCGAAGATGACGCACGACATTCCGAGCACCACGCCGACGACCGTGCTGCACGCGAGCCCCGTCTTGAGTATGCGGCGCACACGCTTCACGTTGCCGACGCCCATGTTCTGGCTCGTGAACGAGATGATGGCCTGGTAGAAGGAGTTCATTGCGAAGTAGACGAACTGCTCTATGTTCTGCGCCGCGGAGTTGCCCGCCATCGTGACGGCGCCGAAGGTGTTTATCGACGACTGGATGACGACGTTCGAGAGTGAGAAGAGCACGCCCTGAATCCCCGCGGGCACGCCTATCTTGAGAATCTTCACGAGCTTGTCGGCGTGGATGCGCGTCTCCGACGGCACGAAGCGTATGCCGCCGCTCTCGCGCATGAGGCAGCGCACGACGAGCGCGGCCGAGACGCACTGCGATATGACCGTCGCGATCGCGACGCCCGCGACGTCGAGGTGCAGATTGATGACGAAGAAGAGGTTCAGCACGACGTTGATGACCCCGGCGACCGCGAGATAGAAGAGCGGACGGCGCGTGTCCCCGACCGCGCGCAGCACGGCGCTGCCGAAGTTGTATATCATCATCGGCGTCATGCCGAAGAAATATATGACGAGGTAGAGCGTCGCGAGGCCGAGCACCTCGGCGGGCGTCTGCATAATTATCAGGATTTTGCGCGCGAAGACGACGCCGACGAGCGTCAGGAAAATCCCGCTCGCGACGGCGAGGAACATCGAGGTGTGCACCGTCTCGGAGAGCGCCTTCTCCTCCTTCGCGCCGTAGTAGCGCGCGGCGAGGACGTTCGTCCCTATCGAGACGCCGATGAAGAGGTTCGTCAGCAGCCCTATGAGCGCCGTGTTCGAGCCGACCGCCGCGAGCGAGTTGTCCCCCGCGTAGCGTCCGACGACGATGATGTCCGCGGCGTTGAAGAGCAGCTGCAGAATGCTCGTGAGCATTACGGGAATGGCGAAGAGCAGCATTTTAGGCATTATGCGCCCGCTGCACATGTTGATGGTGTATTTGCGCCGGCTGTTTTTATTCTGGTGAATCGACCTGGCCCGTCCTCTGAACAGCAGCATTTTACCCGCTCCCGATAAAAAAATTTTTTCGCCCGATGCGCGCGCGCACTGGGCGAAGGTATTCTAACACCTTAAAGTTTTTTTGCAAGCTTCTGCGGATTTTTGTTAAATTTCCTTTACCGTGCGCGTTACGCCTCCGCGCCCTCGCGGCACGCGCCGCGGCTCTGTATGAAATCTATCAGGAACGACGAGACCGTGACCGTGACGAGCGAGAAGACGATGCGGCTCACGGGAATGTACGAGAGCGAGAGCACGAGCACCGTGATGTCGGTCAGCAGGTACGCGCGCGCGATGCGCCATTTCGTCAGGTGAGCTATCGTGAGCGCGAGCGCGTCGTCGCCGCCGCACGAGCCGCCGCCGCGTATGACGAAGCCGACGCCGGTGCCTACGAAGAGGCCGCCGAGCAGCGCGGCGATAAGCGGCGAGCCGGAGAGGTTCGGAAGAAGCGGCGGGAACTGTTCCCATATACGGAAGAGCACCGTGAGGCTCGCCGTGCTTGCGACGGAGAGACAGAGGAAGCGTCCGCCGAGGAACCTGAAGGCGAAGAGATAGCAGGCCGCGTCGAGCACGGGCGTCGCTATCGACGGCGAGAGACCGAGCCAGCGGTTCGCGAGCAGAATCAGGCCGATGACGCCGCCCTCCGTTATGCCGGACTGCTGGTGGATGTTGTAGACTCCGAAGGACGATATCGCCGTCCCCACCACGATGAATGCGGCCTGGCGCAGCGACACCGACGCCGCGTAAGCGCGCAGAGCTTTTGAAATTCGAGCTATGTTCGTCATGAACATCTTAACTACCCCCTGTGAGGATAATATAAACTCTGGCATAATACTAAGGTCAAGCGAAGAATTTCTGCGGAGGGCGAGAAGATGAAGGATTATTACAAAATCAGCGAAATCTCAAAGCTCTACGGCATAGGCGCGGACTCCTTGCGCTATTACGAGCGCGCGGGAATCATAACGCCTAAGCGCGGCGAGAACGGCTACCGACTCTACGGCCTCAAGGACATATACAAGCTGAGCGTGCTGCGCGACCTGATGGCGCTCGACTTTTCCGTCGCGCAGGCGAAGGAGTACCTCGACGGGCAGAACGTAGGCAAGACGCTCGCGCTTCTGCGGCGCGAGAGCGGAATACTGTCGGAGCGGCTGCGCGAGCTCGCGCAGAAAAAAGAGCTGATAGAGGAACGCATCGCCGTGCTCTCTGCGGCGCGGACGATAAGGGCGGGCGAGGCGACGGTCAAGAATCTGCCGGAGCGCAGCTGCGTCAGGATAAGCGAGCGCATAACGCGCGACGAGGAGATGGACTTCGTTATAAAGAAGCTGCACATGAAGCACGCGGACAAGATACGCGACCTCGGCAATCAGACGATAGGGGCGTTCTTTTCGTCAGAAGCTCTCGCAGAGGGGCGCGCGAACGTCTACGACTCCGTATTCTTCGTCCTCGACGAGCCGTGCGCCGGCGGCTTCACGCTGCCTGCGGGAGAATATCTCTCGTACTTCTATCGCGGCGGCTACGCGCAGAACGCCGCGCGGCTGCGCGAGCTCGCGGACTGCGCGGCGGCGCTGGGATTTCGCGCCGCGGGCGAGCCGTTCGAGCTCTACGAGATAGACAACAGGGACACGATGCTCGAGGAGGAGTTCCTCACCGAGATACAGATGCGCGTGGAGCGCACCGCGCCGGATAAAATTCAGGAGAATTCGTCAGTTGAAGGCTGAGCAGGAACCCGTCGAGCATTCAAGCGGGCCTATCTCGGCTTCGAGCCACGCCGCCGCTGGATGAGCGCCCATGCCGAGCCACGCGGCCGTCTGGAGGTGCAGGCATTTCGGCGCGCAGCATCCGCCGGAGTAGTTTATGCCGCCTACGCCGCTCTCTGCTAGGACTGCGAGCATCGCTGGATTTTCGCGTTCGAGCGCGCGTTTCGCCTCGTCCGAAATCAGCGAGAAGCGCAGCGCTGCGTAACCGGCGTGGTAGCGCGCTATCTCGTCTGGCATAGAAGAGAAAAGCTTTTCAAGCTCCGCTATTTTCTGCATTGATTCGAGCTCGCCGCAGCGCCGTTTGAGGAACGGGCAGGTGAGCCAGAAGAGGGTCGGGAACGGCTTCATGGCGCGCGAGAGCGGCGCGGAGACGACGACCTGCGGGAAGCCGAAGCGGCAGCGCCGCGCGACGGCGAGGACGCCGGCTTCGCCGAAGGCGCGTCCCTTGTTCTGCGCGGCGAGCGCCGAGGCGTCGCCCTCTTTCAGAGCGTTCCAAAAAGCCGGAGGAGAAATCCCCTCCGGCTTAAATTCAGCAGCTTCCGCCAATGTTATCTTCTTCCCGAGAAGCTGTTGCCGCTGCGGCGCTTCGTGCCGCGCGGGTCTTTGCTCTTGCTGTTCAGGTCGGCGATCTTCTCGTCGCTGAACTTCATGAAGCCCGCGAGCTTCTTTTCAAAATCTTCCTCGCGGCGTGCCGGCGGGCGCACTTCTCTCACCTGCATGGCCTTGATGGACAGGTCGATACGTCCCTTGTCGTCGATCTTGATGACCTTCGCCGTCACCTTCTGTCCCTGTTCGAGGACATCCTCGACCTTCTTCACGTAGTTGTGGGAGAGCTCGGAAATATGGACCATCGCCTTCTGTCCCGACTCAAGCCTTACAAAGGCTCCGTACGGCGCGATGTGCTCCACCGTTCCGCTGACCGTTTCTCCCACGCTTACCGCAGGCGCCGCTGCAGCCGTCTTTTCTGCCATCTGTGGTTTTGACCTCCAAAAAATGTGTGTTAGATAAATGCCGACAAATCTATAACTCCGCCTTTTCAGGCTACAAGGCGAATTTTATCATATTTTCGGCGTTTTGAGCCGTATTTCAGCGTTTCAGAGCGCGCTGCAAAGCTTCGTCCACGCGCTCGGACTGGAACGGCTTCAGAAAGAAGTCGCTCGTCCCGGCGCGCACCGCCTCGATGACGAGATTCTGCTGGTTCATCGCGCCGACGGTGACGATTTTCGCGTTCGGATGCGCCGCCTTTATCGCCTTGAGCGCCGCGATGCCGTCCATCTTCGGCATGCTGATGTCTATCGTCGCGACGTCCGGCAGCAGCTCGTTGTACATCTTGACGGCTTCGGCTCCGTCCTCGGCCTCGCCTATCACCTCGTAGCCGCATTTTACAAGGATGTCCTTCAATATCATACGCATGTGGACGGAGTCGTCCGCGATCATAACCCTCGCCTTCATTGCAGCGAGACCTCCTTCCGGCTATTTTGCCGCTATGCCGAGCTCTTCGAGGAAGAGCGGGCTGAGCACCTTGATGTAGGTGCCCTTCATGCCGAGGCTGCGGCTTTCGATGATTCCCGCGCTGCCGAGCTTCCTCAGCGCGTTGACTATGACGCTCCTCGTGACGCCGACGCGGTCCGCGACCTTGCTCGCGACGACGACGCCCTCTGGGCCGCCGAGGTCCTCTATGATGTGGCGCACGGACTCGACCTCGGAGTACGAGAGCGCGCGCATCGCCATCTGAACGACGAGGCGTTCGCGTCCGCGCTCCTCTATCGACTTGCCCCTGTCGTTGAGTATTTCAAGGCCGACGACGGTCGAGAGATATTCCGCAAGGACGAGGTCGCGCGTGTCGAACGGGTAGCCGAAGCGTGCGAGTATCAGAGTCCCGAGCCTGTCGCCCGCGCCGTTGATCGGCACCATGACGACGTGCTTGTTGGAGTAGGCGCAGGGCTGGTCCGCGTAGGCGCAGAGGCCGTGGTCGGTGTGGTTGAGCACCGACTCGTGTATCTGGTTGACCTTCTCGACGTATCCTGGGGGCATAGCGCCGTTCATGAGTATCTCCGCCATCAGCGGGCAGTCGTACTCGCTCGTCCAGGCGTAGCCGAGTATGCGTCCGTCCTTGCTGATTATGTAGACGTTCGCGGCGGAGAGGTCGCACATGAGGCGCGCGAGCTTCGGATAGTCCGGGTTGCCGCGGTCCTTGCGCGCCTGGAGCACGCGGCTCACGACGCGCGTCTTCTCAAGAAGGTCCTGCATTGCCGCTTCGTCCGTTATCTTCGGGCGGTTCTCAAAAAGTTCCCTCGGTGTGTTCATGAAAAAATCGTCCTCCTTGACTTATGCCTCTTATGCTGTTTCCGAACTCTCGTCCGCCGATGCGAGCGGATGAGCAGATAGATAGCTTTTCTTAATCTGCGACGGCGTTATCCTCAGATAGCGCTGCGTCGCGGCGATGCTGTCGTGGCCCAGAAGATCCTGAACGACCTTGAGCGGCGCGCCGTTCTCGAGCATGTGCGTCGCGTAGCAGTGGCGCAGCGTGTGCGGCGTGACGCCGTGGAGCCCGACGCGGCGCGCGGCGCGCGTTACGATTCTGTCGACCGTCCTGACTGTGAGCCGCTCCGCGCCTTTTTTGTCCGACGGGAACACCGGCCCGCCGCCGTCGACGCATGTGATGTCGCGCCACTCCTCGAGCAGCTTCTGCGCGGGGACGCCGAAGGGCGCTATCCGCTCCTTCGAGCCCTTTCCCATGACGCGCAGTATGCGCTCGTCAAGTTCTACGTTCTCCCACTTCAGCCCTATGAGCTCCGAGACGCGCAGCCCGCACGAGTAGAGCACCTCGAGCATGGCGCTGTCGCGCAGCGCCTTGGTCGTCGTGCCGTCCACGGCGGCGATGATGCGGTCGATCTCCGCGGTCGTGAG
>UQVV01000116.1 GCA_900544635.1 uncultured Cloacibacillus sp.
CTCTGTATCTCTCCGTGGATATGTCCCGCAGGCGCTATATTCTCCCCAACGCTTCCATCCACATCTCCTCACGTTCCCTGTCCCTTCCCGCGCAGGCGGGGCTGGTGGAGAGGACTTTTCTGTAGTCTATTGTTGGCTCGCCGAAGTATTTTTGGTATTTGGCGAAGGCGAAGCCGCCGTTGAAGATTATGCGGCGGACGTTGGGGTGGGCGGCGAGGAGCGCGGGGATGTCGTTCGGGGTTTCGTTGCGGATGCTGCCGTCGGCGCTGCCTTCGCGCTCGGCGCATTTGACGACGTCCCAGAGCGCTAGGCCGTGGGCGAGGATGAAGCGGTAGCGCGCGTCGAAGCAGGCGTCGGGCGTTTCGCCCCATGCGCCGTAGATTATTTTCCAGAATTTATTTTGCGGGTGCGCGTAGTAGCGCGCTTCGGCGAGCGAGCGGACGCCGGGCAGCGAGCCGAGTATAAGTATTTTTGAATTTTCGTCTATCAGCGGGCCGAAGCTGTATTCCATCGCGCGTCCTCCGTCGTTGTGCCGTTCTGCGATATTATAAGCGTTAATCCTGCGGGCGGCGCAAGCCTCTGCGGCTTGTCTCTGTGCGCGTAGGAACTTGGTATCCCCGGGCTGGCGTCCACCGGAGAAAAGGCCGCTTGTATGCCCGCTCCGCTTCGTCGGAGCGCATGGCAATAGCATCCGCTTGCGCCGTCTCTCGCGCAGAGCTGTGTTCGTTAAATTTCAAATTATAAATAATATCAGGTGTCGTCATTCCGCGCTTCAACGCAATGAGCAGCTTGCGCTAGCGAACATTTACGTGGTGTCTTTAGCGCATTGCTGCTGCCGTCGGTGTTTTGAAATCCGCCGCCGAGCGCGGGGCGGCGAGGTGTGCCGTCTCGCGTATAAATTTAATCAAGCATAGACTGATGTGCAGATGAAACTACCGTCCCCCCGCCGCGTTCAGCGCGTCCGCGGCAGGTTGGAGCTGCGGTTTCTTCTGTACGCTTTTCTGCTGACGATTTTCCGCGCGCGTCTCTGTCGTTTTGCCGCTGTTTTACCGCGACGCGCGTCTCGCGTATCCTATGGCACACGGCTGCGCGCTGCTGCTTCATGTAATTTTGTGCAATCGGTTGAATCTGCATTATGGCGAAGGAATTTATCTTTTCGGGGCTTGACGTTTTTCTCTTTGCGGGTATAATACTCTGGAAATTGAACGCTGGGTGAAATATGAAATTTAACAAAAACATAGTTCCGGTTTATTTTTTCACCTTGGCGCGAAGGAGCACGGAGTGTATGGAGGATTTCGTTTATCTGACTTTGAGCGACGGTTCCGTATGGCGCGGGCGCGGCAGGCTCGACGGCCCGGTGGAGGGCGAAGTGGTCTTCACGACGGCCTCGTGCGGCTATCCGCAGACTTTGACGGACCCGTCGTATAACGGGCAGATTATTGTTTTCGCTTTCCCGCCTATCGGAATTTACGGTATAGACAAGGATAATCTCGAGAGCCGCCGCGTCTGGGCGCGCGGCGCTCTGATGACGCGTCTCGACGAAACGGAATGCGGGCGCTTCGAAAGTTTACACGACTGGATGGCGGAGAACGGCCGCCCGATAGTTCACGACATAGACACGCGCGGGCTGATTCTGAAAATCCGAGAGGTCGGCTCGATGATGGGCCGCCTCGACACGACGCCTGTGAAGCCGGAGCTCGCAGAGCTGCCGCCGACGCTGGTTCACGAGGTTTCGTGCGACGTGCCGGTGATAAGCGGCGGCGGCGATTTGACTGTCGCTGTGATGGATTACGGCGTGAAGGAGAACATCATCCGCAGCATGGAGCGGCGCGGCTGCCGCGTCATCCGCTTCCCGCACGACACGCCCGCGGATACGGTGCTGGGCAGCGGCGCAGACGGCGTGCTGCTGAGCAACGGCCCGGGCGACCCGTCGGTGCTGGAGCGCGAGGCTGCGGAGGCGGCGAAGCTTCTCGGCAAACTGCCGCTGCTCGGCGTCTGCCTCGGAAATCAGCTTCTCGCGATGGCCTGCGGCGGAAAGACGAAGAAGCTTTCCTTCGGACACCGCGGCGCGAACCAGCCGGTGCTCGACCTCGCCACGGGGCGCGGCCTGCTGACGAGCCAGAACCACCAGTACGCGGTAGACGCGGCGAGCCTCGCGGGCACGGAGCTCGAGGTCGCATACAAGCATCTCGGCGACGGCACGGTCGAGGGGCTGCGCCACAGGCGGTACGACGCGCTGTCGGTTCAGTTCCATCCCGAGGCTTCGCCGGGGCCGGAGGACGCCTCCTATATTTTCGACAATTTCATCGACCGTATGAAGGCCGCGCGCCAGGGGAGAAATTAGGATGAGAGACGCAACTATAAGAAAAGTTCTTGTGCTGGGCTCCGGCCCGATAAAGATAGGCCAGGCCGCGGAGTTCGACTACGCGGGCACGCAGGCCTGCCGCGCGCTGAAGGAAGAAGGATGCAGCGTCATCCTGCTGAACAGCAACCCCGCGACGATACAGACGGACAGCTCGGTCGCGGACGTCGTATATATCCGCCCGCTGCTGCCCGACGTGGTCGAGGAAATACTCAAGGAGCACAACCCCGACGGCGTCGTCGCGACGCTCGGCGGGCAGACGGGGCTGAACCTCTGCATGGAGTGCGAAAAGCTCGGGATATGGAAGCGTCACAAGTGCCGCGTGCTCGGAACGCAGCCGGACGCCGTGGAGCGCGCCGAGGCGCGCGAGCCGTTCCGCCGCACGATGCTCGAGGCGGGGCAGCCCATCATCGCAAGCCGCGGAATTTCGTCCGTCGCCGAGGCGCAGGAGTTTGCGCTGCATACGCCGCTGCCGCTGATTCTGCGCCCTGACTTCACGCTCGGCGGCTCGGGAAATTCCGTCGTGCGCGACGTAGAGAACTTCGTCGTCCAGACGGAGGACGCCCTCGCCGCCTCGCCTGTCGGACACGCGCTGATAGAGCGCTACCTCGAGGGCTGGCACGAGATGGAGATTGAGGTCGTCCGCGACTGCGCCGGAAACGCGCTCGCCGTCTGCGGAATGGAGAACATCGACCCGATGGGCGTCCACACTGGCGACTCGGTAGTCGTATCGCCGCCGCTGACCCTCACGGACAAGGAATGGCAGATGCTGCGCACCGCGGCGCTCAAGATAGTCGACGCGCTCGACATCCGCGGGGCCTGCAACGTGCAGTTCGCGCTCGCGCCGGACGGCAGCGAGTATTATGTAATAGAAGTGAACCCGCGCGCGAGCCGCTCCAGCGCCCTCGCGAGCAAGGCGACCGGCTACCCGATCGCGCGCATGGCGGCGAAGATAGCGCTCGGCCTCGAGCTTACCGAGATGGCGAACCCCGTCACGGGAGCGGGCAGCGCGCTCTCCGAGCCCGCGCTCGACTACGTCGCGGTCAAGGTCCCCTCGTGGCCCTTCGACAGCTTCCCGCAGGCGGACTTCACGCTCGGTCCGCGCATGAAGGCGACCGGCGAAGTGCTCGCCATAGGCACGAACTTCGCTCAGGCGCTCACCAAGGCATGGCGCTCCGTCGCTCGCGGCAAAACCCTGCCCGACAGAAAGCTGCGCTCGTGGGAGACGCGCAAGCTCTGGGAGCAGGTCAACCGCCCGACGCACCTGCGCCTCGACGCGATAACGGAGCTTCTGCGCCGCAGCTCTACGACGGTCGACGAGATAGCGCGCAGGACGCACATCCGCCGCTACTTCATAGAACAGCTCAACGCGATACAGCTCGCGGAAAAATATCTCGAAGAGGACGGCGCCGTCAACGGCAACATAGCGAGCGCCGCGATGAAGGGCTTCACCGCCTCGCAGATAGCCTGCGCCGCCGGCCTGACGGAGGAAGAGGCCCGCAATATCGTAAAGGGAGAGGGCTGCGCCGCGGGCTACCGCGAGGTCGACGGCTGCGCGGGCGAGTTCCCCTCCGGCTCCGGCTACTACTACGGCGCGCCGGGCGCGGGCGACGACCCGCACGGCTCGCACGAGGGCGGCGTCGTAGTCCTCGGCTCCGGCCCGATACGCATCGCGCAGGGCGTCGAGTTCGACTACTGCTGCGTCAAGGCCGTCGAGGCGCTGCGCCGCCGCGGCGTCCGCGCGATAATGATGAACGTCAACCCCGAGACGGTCAGCACCGACCACGACATATCAGACGCGCTCTACCTTGAGCCGCTGACCGTCGACGACGCGATGCCGATACTCGAACGCGAAAAGGCGGCGGGCGTATTCGCCTGCTTCGGCGGGCAGACCTCGCTGCGCCTCGGCCTCGACCTCGCATCTCGCGGCGTGAAGCTCTTCGGCCCCGGCGCGGAGGTTATCGAGGCGGCGGAGGACCGCGGACAGTTCTCGCGCCTGCTCGCGCGCATAGGCGTGCCGGAGCCGAAGGGCGTCGACGTCGCCTCGGTCGAAGAGGCGCTCGAAGCCGCGGACAGACTCGGCTACCCGCTCATGGTGCGCCCGAGCTTCGTCATCGGAGGCGTCGCGATGCGCGCCGTCTACGACGAAAAGGCGCTCGTCGCGGTGCTCAAAGAGGCCTTCGACGCGGTGCCGGGCCAGAAAGTCATGGTCGACCAGTTCCTCGCGGGCCGCGAGTTTGAATGCGACGCGCTCTGCGACGGCGGCGACGTGCTCATCCCCGGCATATTCGAACACATAGACCCCGCCGGAATCCACTCCGGCGACTCGATAGCGGTATTCCCGAGCTTCTCGCTCACGAAGGAACAGCAGGACGAGGTGCTGAAATTCGTCTCCACGATATCGCGCGAGCTCAACGTCCACGGCCTGCTCAACATCCAGTTCGTCCTGCGCGGCGGCGCATTCTGGATAATCGAGGCCAACCCGCGCGCCAGCCGCACAGTCCCCATCGCGAGCAAGATATCCGGCCTGCCGCTCATAGACATAGCCGTCGGCCTCGCGCTCGGCGAAAAGCTGCGCGACATGCCCTACGGTGTAGGCCTCCATCCCGAAAGCGGCCTCTGGGGCGTCAAGGTCCCCGTCTTCTCCAACGACAAGCTCCCGGGCCTCGACCCGAAGCTCGGGCCGAGAATGATGTCCACCGGCGAAAGCCTCGGAATGGCGAACAACCTCTCCGACGCGATCATGGAAGGGCTGCGCGGCACGGGCTGGACGCCGCCGCAGGCCGGGCGCATCCTCATGAGCATAGCCGACAGCGAAAAGTCAGAGGCCATGCCCGTCGCGGCGCTCTTCAAACAGCTCGGCTGGGCGGTTGAGGCGACCGCGGGCACGGCGGCCTACCTCAAAAAGTGGGGCATAGAGGCCGGCTGCGTCGAACGCGAAGACCTCGTCAAACGGCTGCGCTCCGGCGGCTGGGACCTCGTGCTCAACATCCCCGGCGGAAACGAGCGCCACATCGCAGACGGCACGCTGATACGCCGCCACGCCTGCTCCGCCGGCATCCCGTGTCTGCACTCGATATCCGCGGCCTGGGCCGTAGCCGCGGGCCTCGGCAAAAGATAAACGGAAATAACGCAAAATTCACGCAAAGGAGGACGCGCCGCGCGCCCTCCTTTCTTTTATAGAAACTCCGCGAGCCGTGCAAACGCCGCAAAACGCCATGAAAAAGCGGAAAAACATCTTTTTCTCATAAAAATTCTTTATCCGCTATTCCTTTTTCTGCAGAAATGCTTTAATATTAACAGCGGGATGATTCAAAAAGTTATTTTTTTATGAGAAGGGCGGGGTTTCAGCAGATGCTCAGCAATAAACTTCTTGACGACATTGGCAGACAGATACTCAGAATCCTCCAGGAGGACGGAAGAATATCCTTCAACGAACTCGGACGCAAGGTCGGCCTATCGTCGCCGGCCGTCGCCGAGCGCGTGCGCCGCATGGAGGAGGCCGGGATAATCCTCGGCTACCGCGCGATAGTCGACCAGTCGCGGGTCGGCTATCCGATAATGGCCTTCGTCCGCCTTTCGATACCCGTGTCGTTCCTGGCGCAGGCCGACGAACTCGCGAAATCCATACCCGAAGTCCTCGAATGCCACCACCTCACGGGAAGCGACGGCGTTATCCTCAAGGTCATCGTCTCCTCGGTCGGCCACCTCGAGGAAGTCATCAGCAAAATGGGAAGCTGCGGCATGAC
>UQVV01000117.1 GCA_900544635.1 uncultured Cloacibacillus sp.
GTCAGCAAAAAAGATTACGAAGTAGACGAGGTGTTCGGCCTCGGACTCAGCGACGGCAGCTTCTTCCGCCAGTCGCTCGCGATGCTCGAAGCGCAGGAGCGGCCTTTCTACGCGTTCCTCGTGACATTGTCGAGCCATTATCCTTTCGGTTTTCCTGAGCTTCTGAAAGCCGCGGCGTTCGATCAGGGCGGCGAGGCGGAAGGCACGATACTGCGCAGCTATCTCGCGGCCATCCATTATTTCGACCGCGAGTTCGGCAATTTTATCGACGGTCTGAAAAAAGACGGCCTCTTTGACGAAAGCGTGATAATCGTCTACGGAGACCACGCGGCGATACCGAAATGGGACTCCGCGTCGCTATCGAAACTCATCGGAAAAGATCTGGATGAGGAATACGAATGGCGCGAGGCGAACCGCGTGCCGTTCATGGCGCATGTGCCGGGCGGCGTTAAACTTCCGTACGTGAAGGGACGCGCGCTCGGACAGATAGATATTCCGGCATCCGCCGCGTCGCTGCTCGGCGTGGAATTCACCTCCGGCCTCGGAAGAAACATTTTCGCGCCCGAGCCGCAGTCGTCGCCGGTGATTTTCAGGAGCGGCGACTACGCGAGCGGCGGGACTCTCGTCGAGCCGGCGAAGCGCACAGCGGTCGATTTGAAGGACGGAAGCCGGCGCGATTATCTTCCGTTCCTTGAAACGAGCGCGGAGTGCGCGCGGGAGCTTGCGCTGAGCGACAAAATCCTGGAGTACGGCCTGCGTTTCCCCTCCGCTTCAGAATAGAGCCGCTTCCTGCGGTTGCCTCCGTCCGCCGCGCGTTGTATGATAAACCATTGAAATTACGCCGTACCGGCGACGGAGGGCTTTTATGGAAAAAACGGAACTCTTTTACTGGTTTATATGGTGGGGCTGGTGGATAATTCAGTTCGTACTCTACACTCTGCTCGGCGCGCTGATGTGCGACGGCTTCTATCAGATAATCGTCAGCCTGCGCGGCTTCTGGAATCAGAAAAAAATGCCGCCCGCGAAGCGCTACCGCCGCTTCGCCGTGCTCGTGCCCGCGCACAACGAGGAGGCCGTCCTCTCGCCTCTGCTCGACAGCCTCGCCTGTCAGAACTATCCCAAAAACTGCTACAAGGTCTACGTCTCGTGCGACAACTGCACGGACGGCACGGCGGCGCTCGCGCGCTCCAAGGGGGCCGTCGCGCTCGAACGCTTCGACGACGAGCACAACGGCAAGACGTGGAACGTCCGCTGGGCTCTGACGCAGATACCGCTCGACGACTACGACGCGCTGACCATGTTCGACGCCGACAACCTCGCGGAGCGGAACTTCCTCATGGCGATGAACAACTACATGGAACTGCACCCGGACGCGGAGGCTATACAGGGCGTCCTCGACGTGAAGAACCCCGACGACAACTGGCTGACGCGCTCATACGCTATGGCCTACTGGTTCACGAACCGCTTCTGGCAGCTCGCGCGCGGCCTCTGGGGGCTCTCCTGCACGCTCGGCGGCACGGGGCTCGTCATACGCATGGCGACGCTCGAGCGCGTCGGCTGGAACCTCCAGAGTCTGACGGAGGACCTTGAAATGTCCACGCGGCTGATACTCTCGGGCAGCCGCGTACACTGGAACGACGCGGCGGTAATCTACGACGAGAAGCCGCAGGACATGCGCATCTCCGTGCGCCAGCGCACGCGCTGGATGCAGGGCCACTACTGGGTCTTCTGGCACTACGGACGGCCCGCGCTCAAGAGCTTCCTCACGACGGGCCGCCTCCAGTATCTCGACCTCTTCCTCTATCTGCTCGCGCCCGCGAAGGCATGCCTCGGCATCGTCGTCATGCTCGCCGGCATGGCCTTCACGCTGGTCAACAACATGGTGCTCTATCCCTCGGCGGACGTTCCGCACACGATGATAGACTGGGCGCTCTTCTTCGGGCTGCCGGTCGTCTCGATAATAGCCTTCTGCCTGCTCTGCGCTATAGCGGGGCCGTCGTTCCACGAGCGCCGGTTCACGCTGCGCTACGTGAAGTACACGCTCTCGTACTTCTGGTTCGGCCTCACGTGGATTCCGATACTCTTCCGCGCCGCCTTCCTCGCGAAGGACCAGGGCAAATGGGTCAAGACGGAGCACACGCGCGGCATATCTCTCGACGAAGTGAAAAAATAACAGCGAGGTGAACCGGCATAAAATCCCAGTTTGAACTCTTCCTTACGCGCCGCTTCGTGCCGCTATTTCTGACGCAGTTTCTCGGCGCGTTCAACGACAACCTCTTCAAGAGCGCGCTCGTCACGCTCATAACCTTCGACCTAGCGGCGAAGTACGGCCTCAACGCGCCGGTGCTGATAACGGTCGTGGCGGGGCTCTTCATTCTGCCCTTCTTCCTGTTCTCGTCGCTCGCGGGGCAGATCTCCGACAAATACGAAAAATCGCGGCTCATACGTATAATCAAGCTCGTCGAAATAATCCTGATGGTCCTGACCGCGGCGGCCTTCCACTACGTCCAGCTCTGGTGGCTCATCGCGCTGCTCTTCCTCATGGGCGCGCAGTCGACCTTCTTCGGCCCGCTCAAGTACAGCGTCCTGCCGCAGCTCCTGCGCGAGGACGAGCTCGTCGCGGGCAACGGCCTCGTCAACGCTGGGACGAACGTCGCAATACTGACCGGCACGCTCTGCGGCGGCCTCTTCATCATGTCGCCGCTCGGCCGCTACTACATTTCCGCGGGAATCGTCGGCGTCGCGGCGGCGGGCTACATTGCGAGCCGCTTCATCCCCGTGCTGCCCGCCTCGTCGCCCGAGCTCAAAATCGACCGCAACCTATTCCGCTCCACGTGGCAGTTAATTACCTATCCCGTGCCCAACCGCCCGGTATTCATGTCGATAATCGGCATAAGCTGGTTCTGGTTCCTCGGCTCGGTATTCCTCGCGCAGTTCCCGTCGTTCGCGAAAGACATAGTCGGCGGCGACGAGCAGGTCTCGACGCTCTTCCTCGTTGTCTTCACCGTCGGCATAGGCTTCGGCGCTACGTTCTGCAACAAGCTGCTCGGAGGGCGCGTCAGCGGAAAATATGTGCCGGGAAGCCTAATTGCGATAAGCGTCTTCATCGTCATGCTGTACTTCGTCAGCCCGTCGCAGGCGGCGGGCGGCGCGCTCTCCGGAGTCGGCGCGTTCCTCTCGTCGGGGCGCTCGTGGCTGATAATTTTGTCGATGTTCCTCATCGCGGCTAGCGGCGGCCTCTACAGCATACCGATGTACGCGATGATGCAGAACCTCACGCCCGAGACGCACATGGCGCGCACGATAGCCTCGCTCAACATAATAGACTCGCTCGGCATGGTCATAGCGGCGGCGCTCATGTCCGCGATGATAGCGGCGGGGATGTCGATAAACGGAGTGTTCCTCTCGATGGCTTTCATCAACCTGCTGATGCTTCCGCTCACGCTGAAGATAGCGCGGACGGACGCGGCGAAAAAATCATAGGAGGCGGCGCAATGGACGAAAACGCGGCGAAACGCGAAATAATAGAGACGGCGCGCGCGATGCTCGCAAAGGGGCTCGTGCAGGGGACGGGCGGAAACTTCAGCGTCCGCTGCGCGCGCGGCATGATAATAACGCCGAGCGGCATGGACTACGGCGCGCTGACGCCCGACGACCTCCCCGTGCTCTCCCTCGGCGGGGAAATGATAGAAGGCTTCCGCAAACCGTCGGTGGAGCGCGAGCTGCACGCGGAGATATACCGCCGCCGCCCCGACGTGAACGCCGTCATACACACGCACTCTGTCTACGCGACGGCGGCCGCGGCGCTGCGCGCGCCGATGCCCGCGCTGACCGACAACCAGGCCGTGCTCTTCGGCGGTCCCGTGCCGTGCGCCGAATACGCGCCGATAGGCACGGAAAAGCTCGCGCGCAGCGCCGCTCAGGCTCTTGGCTGCGGCTGCGGCGTCCTGCTTGCAAACCACGGCGCGCTCTGCGCATGCGCTTCGCTCGCCGAAGCCGCGCTCAAATGCGAAATGCTAGAGATATTCGCAAAAATATATTTCCTCACCGCGCTGCGCGGCGGCGGAGTGCCGCTGACAGCCGAAGAGATAAAAAACGAATCGGAGGACATGTCGCGCCGCTACGGACAGAGATAGCGGCGTCGCAGAATTACGGAGAAAAGCAAAAGCCCCGCGAAAAAGCGAGGCTTTCGTGTTTGTATATAGTAATCAGCATCCAGAAAACTAAGCCTAACTCGCTTCACTCACGCGTGTAAAAGTTCCCAGAAGATATTTGATAACTGCTTGGTCAGCTATTCTGGATTACCGGATAGTCGGAGAAAATTCGGAAAGACCGAATTATTAGAAACGGGGCCTTTTATTTGACATACGATAACTTATAAGTTATCGTATTGAATGAGAAGGGGACGCGGCTATGCACAACATTATTTTTTACGAAGATAGAGACGGATACAGCCAGCTTATAGAGTACATCGAAGAGCTGAAAAGCCGCACGGACAAAGACAGCCGCATAAAGCTGAATAAAATCAACGAATATATTTTTATGTTGGCCGAAAGCGGCACCCTATTGCCTGCAAATATCGCAAAGCACTTAGACGGCGAAATATGGGAACTGCGCCCAATCCGTGACCGCATACTATTTGCCGGGGTCTTCGGCGATTCTTTTGTGCTTCTTCACAGCTTTGTAAAGAAAACGCAGAAAACGCCCAAACGGGAAATAGAGCAGGCCAAGCGAGAACTTGACGACTTCATAGACAGAAACAGCGAGGGGGAATAACAATGGCCTATAAAAACGGTTTTTTACTATGGGATGATGAATTTGAACGCGCGCACTTCACGCCTGAAGAAATCGCAGACACGCATTTCCGCGCGTCCATCGTGACATCGATTATCAACGCACGGCACGAAAAAGGCATATCGCAGCGGCAGCTTGGAGAAATGACCGGAATAAAACAGCCCGTTATAGCGCGCATAGAGTCGGGGCGGAGCGTTCCGAAGATAGACACGCTGCAAAAGGTGCTTTTAGCCCTTGGAAAGACGCTTACAATAACCGACGTCGCACCGGCGGCGACGCAGGCAAAAACACAAACACCCGCAGCTTTAGAGCGTTCGCGGTAGACTACGGTCTGCCGTTTTTCTGAGTGTCTGTAAGTTGCCGGCAACTTGGAATCGCATGACCTTGCTTAACGCTTGCCTCGCAAAATCTAAGTTTAGGCACGAATCATAAACACCGGCTAAGCCGGCGGTTATGATTAGAAAAAGCAAAAGCCCCGCGAAAAAGCGGGGCTTTCGTCGTATCTGCATAAAAAATGGCGGAGAGGATGGGATTTGAACCCATGGAGGAGTTTGACCCCCTCACTCACTTTCCAGGCGAGCTCCTTCGACCGCTCAGACACCTCTCCGCACTGGACGCGAAGCATTATAGCCTATTGTCCGCGCTATGTCAAAGCTCGGCGCGGCGTTTTCGCGCTTTTCATGCGCGTGCGGCCACGGCTTCGCGCTTGGGACGCGCCGCCGAATGCGCGGAAGAATTTTTTTACGCTTTCCTGCGCTTTGCGGCGAAGAACTCCGTGAGCAGCGCCGCGCACTCTTCGGCGAGCAGGCCGCCCGTCACGCGGCAGCGGTGGTACATGCGCGGGTCGCGCGGAATCGCGTAGAGCGAGACGCAGCCGCCGGCCTTCGGGTCCTTCGCGCCGAAGACTATGCGCCCCATGCGGCACTGCACGAGCGCGCCGGCGCACATGACGCAGGGCTCGAGCGTCACGTACAGAGCGCAGCCGTCGAAGCGCCACGAATTTATATTTTTCGCCGCGTCGCGCATCGCCTCTATTTCGGCGTGGGCGAGCGGCGAGCTGCGCGCCGCGCGCGCGTTGCGCCCGCGTCCGATTATCTCTTCGTCGCGCACGACTACAGCGCCGACCGGAATTTCTCCGCCGCGCATCGCCGCGCGCGCCTCGGCGAGCGCCTCGCGCATAAAAAACGTTTCGTCCATAATCTGTGGCGGCTCCCCTCATAATATGCTATACTTCGTAAGGTTTGGATGCGCGTCTGTAGCTCAGCTGGATAGAGTGCCGCCCTCCGGAGGCGAAGGTCTGGGGT
>UQVV01000118.1 GCA_900544635.1 uncultured Cloacibacillus sp.
GAGCCAGCGGCGCAGGCCGTGGACCAGCGGCGTCGGGCGATCGATGCGCGCGATGAACTTCACCTGAAAGCCCTGATTTTCGAGAATGTCGGAGAACGTCCCGAGCTCGGGGAACTTCCACGGGTTGCGCGCCTTGTAGTCTATGCCGCGCTTAATGAGCGCGATCTTCATGCCCTCGCGTATGACGCGCACGCAGCCCTCGCCTCCGCACTCGGCGGCGAAGCGTCCGCCCGGCTTCAGCAAGTTCCAGACGCGGCGCACGACGGCGTACTGGTCCGGCATCCAGTGCAGCGCGTCGTTGCTCAGCACCGCGTCGAACTTTTCATCCATCTTCAGCGTCTGCGCGTCGGCGAGCCTCGCGTCCACTCCCGCCGTGCGCGCCGCCTCGACCATCTCGGGGCTTGAGTCCGTCCCGACGACGGTGCAGCCCGCCGCGGCGAGCTCCTTCGCGAGCACTCCCGTGCCGCAGCCGAGGTCGAGTATCCTTTCTCCGGCCTTCGGCTCAAGCAGCTCTATCACGGCCCGCCCCATCTCGGGGACGAAGTCCGCGCTCTTTCTGTATTCCTGCGGATTCCATATCTGATTCGTCATAGAGGGCACCTCTTTCCATGAATTGAGCGAGCGGCTCTTATGTGCGCTTCTATTATATACAACTTGCCGCCGCGGCGCATTTGCGAATCGCGCGGCGGCGCGCGCGCTTGTTGACAAGTGCATCTCAGTTGTTATAATCAAAAGCGGTTAAAAGTGAATAATACCCCGAGCCTGCCGACCTGCGGAAGCGCGCTTCTATGGCGTCAGGCCGATGGGTGCCCGCGGAAACGCCGGCGCCTCCCGTTTGGAAAGGGGAAAAGGATTCATGACTGAGCGCCAGCGCGCCCTTTTCCCGTTCCCGTACCCGCGGGAGCCCCGGCACAAAATACACGAGAGGGGGAACGGAGCGTTGCGCAGCCTGAAAGTCCTCATAGCCGAATCAGACCCGCTGCTTCAAAAATTATATTCCGACGTGATCCTCAACGACACATCCTTCACGCTGCTGAAGAGGGTCGACACCGGGCCGCAGATGTTCGAGGCGATGCGCTGCGTCGACGTCGACCTCGTGCTGCTCGACCTCTACCTCAAGGAGTTCAGCGCCTTCGACGAAATCGACGAGCTGCGCAAGGAGTTCCCGCGCACCGACTACATCGTCGTCTCGTCTGGCGACAACCCAGAGCTCGTGCGCAAGGCGATATGCGCGGGCGTCTTCGAGTTTCTCGTCAAACCCTTCTCGTTCGACCGGCTGCGCGCCGCGCTCAAAAATTACCAGATCTACCATCATTCGCTGACCGGGCGCACGAGCCCGTGGCAGCAGGAGGACATAGACGCGCTCGTCGCGATGAAGACGCACGACCCCTCGTGGGCCAACAACCGCACGATACCGAAGGGGCTCCAGCTCAAGTGCCTCAACGACATCGAGTCCTTCCTCAAGGAAAACGAAGGGACCTTCTCCGCGCAGGAGGTCGGCGACCGCCTCGGCATCTCGCGCTCGACGGCGCGCCGCTATCTTGAATTCCTGACGCTCAGCGAGCGCGTGGTCGTCGAGTACGCGTACAGGCGCGTCGGCCGCCCCGAGAAACGCTACCGCATGGCGCTGCTCTAGCGCGAAATTCACGAAAATCCGATGACTTCACGTCCCGCCGCAAAGCTTACGCGGCGGGACGAATTTTATGCGCGCCTCAGAGCGCCGCGCCGCGCCATAAACGCGCGCCCTTCCCCGCACGAACTGCGCACGCGCCGGAAGCGCGGCAGTCCGCGCGCGCCGCGCCGCTAGGTAAACGTGCGCGGCCCGTGCGTAAGTTACGCCCGCGCCGTGAGCGCCCCGCGCTTCCGGACGCGCCGCGCCCTAGCCGTGCGCTTTGCCTTCGCGCGTAAATTGCGCGCGCTTCGCCGAAGCCGCGCCCGCGGCTGTAATTTTGAGCAGTGTCCCTGCGCGCGCCGCTCTTTACAAATTTTCTCCGTGAATTTTAATAAACATAAATCGACCAGAAAGGCGCACAACATTCCTTTTTTCGTCTAAATATTGCTCATTATTGTGTACTTTCGTATGATTTGTATAGAAAGTTTTGACATTTGTTGCAACGATGTTGCAACCCCGAGCCTCGCCGCCTAAAGCGCAAGCCAAGGAGACGGGGCCAGCGGACGGAAGTCCGCGAGGGCGCGAGCAAAAGCTCCGCGCCTCCCGGGACGCCCGAGGGCGTCCAAATTGGAAAGGGGTACAAGGTCATCAGGCGCCGGCACACGGCGCGTTTCCTTCCTTCTTCTCCAATTCGCGCAAAATATCTGTGTTCTTTGGGATTCCCGCCGCGCGCGGGAAAATGGAGAAATTCTATCACGAGAGAGGAGAGCAAATATGGCGAAGGAAATCACAATTCCGGTCGAGGCCAGCTATCATGTCAAGAACCTGATCATCAACGGAGTGCCGAAACGCGTAATCGGCAAGCCCGACGTGACGCTTCTGACGGTGCTCCGCGACCAGCTCAAAATGACGGGGACGAAGCGCGGCTGCGACTGCGGCCAGTGCGGCGTCTGCAACGTAATACTCAACGGCAAGGTAGTGCGTTCCTGCATCACGCGCTGGAAGACAGTGCCCGAGTTCTCGCAGATCACCACAATCGAAGGAATAGGCACGCCGGACAATCTCCACGCGCTCCAGTGGGCCATGATAGTCTGCGGAGCCATCCAGTGCGGCTTCTGCACGCCCGGCTTCATCACGAGCGGCAAGGCGCTTCTCGACCAGAACCCGAACCCGACGCGCGAAGAGGTCCGCGAGTGGTTCAGCAAAAACTGGATGGCCTGCCGCTGCACCGGCTACAAGCAGATAGTCGACGCGGTTATGAAGGCGGCGGCGATACTGCGCGGCGAGGAGAAAATCGAAGACCTCGCCAAGATGTACAAGCCCGGCGACTCCGTCTGGAACAGCAGCTATCCGCGTCCTTCCGCTATCTACAAGGCGACGGGGCTCTGGGACTTCGGCGACGACGACAGGCTGAAGCTGCCCGAGGAATTCCTCTTCGCCTATCCCTATTCGCTCGAAGGCGTGCGCCACGCGAAGGTCAACAAAATCGACGTCAGCGAAGCGGAGAAGATGCCCGGCGTATTCAAGGTAGTCACCTACAAGGACGTCAAGGGAACGAACCGCATCCGCGGACAGGTCGGCTGCGACTCAGCGCTCACCGACGGCTGGGAGCGCCGCATAATGGTCGAAGAAGGCGACAAGATTCGCCAGTGGGGCGACGTCGTCGCCATCGTCTGCGCCGACACCGAGACCAACGCGCGCGCCGCGGCGCAGAAAATCAAGGTCGATTACGAGCCTCTTCCCGAGCTCATCGACATCTACCAGGCCAAGGCGCCCGACGCGATAAAGGTCTACGACGACATCGAAGGCTACGACGGAATGCCGAACGCGTGGAACAAGCGTATGTTCCAGAAGGGCGACGACCCGAAGGAAGCGCTCGACAACGCCGCCTACGTCGTCGACGACGAATTCCTCAGCTCGCGCCAGCCGCACATGGTCCTCGAGACGGACTGCGGCTACGCCTATTACGACGAGAACGGCCTTCTCACGATAGCCTCGAAGTCGATATGCGTCTACCGCCACCAGATGATGATTGCGCGCGGCGTCGGCGTCCCGCCGTCGAGAATCCGCGTCATCCAGAACAACCTCGGCGCTTCGTTCGGCTACAAGGTCGCCCCGACCAACGAGCCGTTCCTCGCGATAGCGCTCATCGCCTGCGGACGCCCCGTCTACATGCGCGTCAATATGAAGGAGCACAACGTCCGCACGCCGAAACGCTCGCCGTTCCTCATGCACATCCGCATCGGCGCGGACAAGAGCGGCAAGATAGTCGGAGCCGAGCAGACCTACTGGGTCGACCACGGCCCGTTCAGCGAGTCCGCGAACGACCTCACCAACAAGGGCGGACAGTTCTTCATGGCGCCGTACGCATACGACAAGATGCGCGTCACCGGCTACACCTGCTGGAGCAACCACCGCTGGAGCGCGGCATTCCGCGCATACGGAGCGCCGCAGACCTACTGGGGCGGCGAAACCGCGATAGACATGCTCGCGAACAAGTGCGGCATCGACCCCTTCGACTTCCGCGAGATGAACCTGCTCGAGTGGGCTCCCTTTACGGAGAACCCGCGCGGACAGTTCCCGTCGGGCTACGCGCCGGAAGTATTCCCGCTTCCCGAAATGATGAAGAAAGCGCGCCCCTACTACGAAGAGATGAAGAAAAAGGCCGCCGAGCTCTCCAACGATAAGGTCAAGTACGGCGTCGGAGTTTCCATCGGTATCTATAACTCCAACGACGACGGAGCCGACGAAGCCGCGAGCAACATCGAGCTCACAAAAGACGGCGTCACCATCTACAACACCTGGGAAGACCACGGACAGGGCGCCGACATGGGCTGCATCGGCACCGCGCACGAGGCGCTCAAGCCGCTCGGCCTGCGTCCCGAGCAGATAAAGCTCGTCCTCTCCGACACCGCGAAGGCCCCGAACAGCGGAGCCGCCGCCGCGAGCCGCTGCCAGGTCATGGTCGGCAACGCCATCATCGACAGCTGCAACAAGCTGCTCGACGCGATGCGCAAGCCCGACGGCACATACCGCACCTACGACGAGATGGTCGCAGAGAACATCCCGACCTTCTACGAAGGCTACACGCAGGCCAAGATACTCCACGCCGACGGCACGACCGAAGTCTGCTCCGGCAACGATAAAGACACCGGCCTCGGCAAGCCCTTCGGCTTCCACATGTTCGCCGTCAACCTCGCGATGGTCTCCGTCAACATGGACACCTGCAAGGCGCACTGCGAGAAATTCGTCCTCGTCGGAGACGTCGGCGTCATCAACAACTACCTCGTAGTCGACGGACAGCAGTACGGCGGCATCGCGCAGGGCATCGGCCTCGCGCTCACCGAAGACTTCCTCGACGAGAACAAGTACAACAACTTCGTCGTAATGGGACTGCCCTACATCAAGGACGTTCCCGACGATCTCACCCTCGTCCACGTCGAGACGCCGCGTCCGCTCGGACCGTTCGGAGCCGCGGGAACCGGTGAAATGCCGCTTGCTGCGCCGCACGCCGCAGTCTGCAACGCGATACACGACGCATGCGGAGTCCGCATCAAGGCCATCCCGGCGAAACCGGAGAAGATCCGCGCCGGCCTTGAGGAGCTCAAAAACGCGAAGTAAAATTCTGATATAATCAGAAACAGCCCGGCATTGCCAGAGACACCGGCAATGCCGGATTTTTATAAGGAGGGGAAAATTTTTATGAGCGAAACCGCGAAAAACTACGGCTCCATATACGACCTGCCGCTTCAGAACGCCTCGGCGCTCGCGCCTGAAATCGAAAAACGCACAGTCTACGGCCCCGAGGGCGGCGTATGGAAAGACTACGTCATGCGCCACTTCATCCTCCCGCCGCACCGCGGCATCCCCGCGCACGTACACGACTGGGACCACCTCATGTTCACCCTCTCCGGCGACGGCGTCGTCGAAGTCGAGGAAGAGCCCGGCAAGCGCACGCCCTACCTCATGAAGACCGGCTACTGGACGCGCGTCCCAGGCGGCCTCGTCCACGAATACAAAAACGACGCGGACATCCCGCTCGAATTCTTCTGCATAGTCCCCACCTGCGGCGACCCGCACGCGAAGAAATACGCCATGCGCGCCGAACGCGCCGCGCGCAAAGAGGCTGAGAAGGACGGGGAATAACGCGCCGGTGATACGCATAGCCCTGGAGACGGAGGCGGAGCGCTTCGCCGTCGAAAACGTCATGCGCGAAGCTTTCTGGAACTATTATTCGCCTGCGTGTACGGAGCATTACCTCGTCCACGTCATGCGAAACTGCGCCGCCTTCGTCC
>UQVV01000119.1 GCA_900544635.1 uncultured Cloacibacillus sp.
GAAGGCCGCCTGTATCAGCTTTTCGCCGTAGCCGGTGACGCCGCTCGACTTTATCGTGACGGTCTCGGGCATCAGCGAATAGAGCTCGGAGAGCACCTCGCGCACGGTCTTGACCGGCTCGCCGACGCCGTTGATTTTGTAGCGCGAGAAAAGCAGCTCGCCCTGCGAGCCTATGAGCACGACCTTCGTCGTCGTGGAGCCGACGTCGATGCCGAGGTAGGCGTCGCCCTTGTAGGAGGCGATGTCCACGCGCTTTGCGGCGCACTTGGAATGGCGCTCCTTGAAGCTGTCGAGCTCTGACTCCGAACCGAAGAGAGGCGGCAGTATCGAGTGCTTCTCTTCCTTATGCGAGATGAAGAAATGCTCCGCGCGCTTCTGCAGCACGTCTGCGGCGACCGCGCCGTACTGCTTCGCGCTTATCGCCGCGCCCATCGCGACGAAGAGGTGCGGATTCTCGGGGAATATGCACTGCTCGGGCGGCAGCTTCAGCGTCTCGGAGAAGCGCTTGCGCAGCTCGGAGAGGAAGTAGAGCGGCCCGCCGAGGAAGGCGACGCGCCCCTGTATCCTGCGCCCGCAGGCGAGGCCGCTTATCGTCTGGTTGACGATGGCCTGGAATATCGAGGCGGCGATGTCGGGCTTCGACGCGCCGTCGTTCAAGAGCGCCTGCACGTCCGTCTTTGCGAAGACGCCGCAGCGCGAGGCGACGGGGTAGATCGTCTTGTAGCCCTTCGCCATCTCGTTGAGCCCCGCCGCGTCCGTGCCGAAGAGCGTCGCCATCTGGTCGAGGAAGGCCCCCGTGCCGCCCGCGCAGGTTTCGTTCATGCGCTGCTCCGCGCCCGACGGGTCGAAGAAGGTTATCTTCGCGTCCTCGCCGCCGAGCTCTATGCATACGTCGACACCTGGAAGGAAGCGCGCGATGCTCGCCGTGCAGGCTATCTGCTCCTGCGTGAACGGCACGTCCATGCCGCGCGCGAGCTCGAGCGCGCCCGAGCCCGCCATCGCGAGCGTGAAGCGCGAGCCGGAGAACCTGTCTCTCATTTCGTTTACAAGTTTGCTGACCGCCGCTCGGATGTCCGCGAAGTGGCGGCTGTATCTGCTGAATATTATTCTGTCGTATTCGTCGAGGACGACGACCTTCGCCGTAGTCGAACCTATGTCAAGCCCAGCGTGTAGAAGCTGCATTGTATCATTCCTCCTGACGAGAAGCTTCGCCGCCCGTCCCTGCACGCGGGGCGGAGGCCGGACGCGGGCGCGCCCGTTGCGAGCGCAGCTGCGCGCTCATGCCGTTTGCCGGAATTTATTTGCCGAAAAGAGAATTTATGAGGTGGGGAAAGGGTACAGTTATTTCCTGAAAACCATATCGGCGGACGCGCGCGCCTCCTGCGCCGCGCCTATCTCGGCGTTCCAGAAGGCCCACGCCGGAAGCCTGCGGAGGACCGCGTCGAGCCCTTCGGAGAAAGCGTCGGTCAGCGGCCTCGGCTGGAGCGCCGAGCCGAACGACGCGAAGAACATGGCGAACCCCGCGCGCTGCGACACCGTCGCGTCGTCGTTGACGCTGCGGAGCGTCTGCATCATGTACATGCTCTGCACGTCGCGCAGATTGGGCGACGCGGGCCCCGCGTCGGTCAGCATGATGAACGCCTGGAGCGCGATGTAAAAGGCCGTGAGAAGGGCCGCGTAATATGACTTTCTTATTTGATTGGTAAAGTAGCCCATATTCTTCTCTCCTTCTACCGATATTATTATCGTGTTTACGGCGGGGCAAATGCAAGGGCGCGGGCGCAAAATCAGTAATTTTACGAATAGGGCGCGTTTGTATTTTCCCGCGCGGCGGCGCTCGTTTACGGACGCTTTGCGGTTATTTTCGCGTAATAGATGTATAATAGTGCCGTATTTTTCGCCGCAATCGCGGCGCGAAAAAATTTCTTTGGGAGGAATTTTTCATGAACTCTTGGTTTGAGAGGCAGTTCAAGCTCTCGGAACACGGCACCGACGTGCGCAAGGAGATCATGGCGGGCATCACGACCTTCGTCACGATGGCCTACATCATCTTCGTCAACCCCGGCATACTCTCCGAGACCGGAATGCCCTTCGGCTCCGTCCTCGTAGCCACGTGCCTCGGCGCGTCGCTCGCGACCTTCCTTATGGCCTTCCTCGCGAACTACCCGTTCGCGCTCGCGCCGGGCATGGGGCTCAACGCCTTCTTCGCCTTCACGGTCGTCCTCGGCATGGGCATACCGTGGCAGGTCGCGCTCGCCGCGGTCTTCGTCGAAGGCGTGATCTTCATCGTGCTCACCTGCACCAAGGTGCGCGAAGAGGTCGTCAACTCGATACCCAAGACGCTCAAGATAGGCGTCTCGGCCGGCATCGGGCTCTTCATAACCTTCATCGGCCTTCAGGGCTCCGGCATCATCGTCGACAACCCCGCCGTCCTCCTCGGCCTCGGCAAGCTCAGCGGCAACGTCCCTGCGCTGCTCTCCATCCTCGGCCTTCTGCTCATGGTCACGCTGGAAGCGCGCCGCGTTAAGGGCGGCATCCTCATCGGCGTCGTCGTCGTAACTGCGCTGGCAATACCGCTCGGCGTCGCTAAGATGCCCGAAGGCATCGTCTCGATGCCTCCGTCGCTCTCGCCGATATTCATGAAGATGGACTTCTCGATGCTCGCGCAGCCGGCCTTCTGGAGCGTCACGCTCGCCTTCTTCTTCGTCGACTTCTTCGACACCGTCGGCACGCTCGTCGGAGTTTCGAGCCGCGCCAACATGCTCGACGAAAAGGGCCGCCTGCCCAAGGCGAGCCAGGCGCTCATGTCCGACGCTATAGGGACGACCGCGGGCGCGGTGCTCGGCACCTCGACCGTCACGACCTTCGTCGAAAGCGCGAGCGGCGTCGAGCAGGGCGGACGCACCGGCCTTACTGCTCTTACGGTTGCGGTGCTCTTCCTGCTTGCGATGTTCTTCAACCCTATAATCTCGATAGTCCCGGCATGCGCCACCGCGCCCGCGCTCATCATGGTCGGCGGCTACATGATGATGGGCTTCAAGGAGATGGAATTCACTGACTGGACGGAGTTCTTCCCCGCGCTCATCGCCTTCTTCATGATGCCTTTCGCCTACAGCATCGCGGCCGGCATCGAGTTCGGCGTGCTTTCCTACGTCGCGCTCAAAGTCCTCATGGGCCGCGGACGCGAGGTCAACTGGCTGCTCTACGGCCTCGCCGTCCTCTTCGTGCTCAACAGGGCGTTCATGTAAGGAGCGCGCGTCATGGGCTTCCGCTTCAACCACTTCAACTTCAACGTCCTTGATTTGCAGAAGAGCCTCGACTTCTACGCAAAGGCGCTCGGCCTCACAGAGGCGCGCCGCGTAGAGCGCGAGGGCTTCACGCTCGTCTACCTCACCGACGGCGAGACGCCTTTCACGCTCGAGCTGACCTGCCTGCACGACCGCAAGGAGCGCTACGACCTCGGCGAGTGCGAATTCCACCTCGCCTTCACGGTCAAGGACTTCGAGGCGGCGCACAGGCTCCACGGCGAAATGGGCTGCATCTGCTATGAAAATCCAGACATGGGCATATATTTTATAGAGGACCCGGACGGCTACTGGCTGGAAGTAGTGCCGGAAAGATAAGAAAAACCGCGGCGTGTGCCGCGAACCGGCAAAGCTGTACGAAGCTCACGAAGCGGCGCGAAATTCGCGCCGCTTTTTCGCGTCCGCGCGCAGCCGGCCGCGCAGCGCCGCGCGCCGAAAGCGCTGAATTTTCTTGAAATTTTGCTGTATAATGTAAACAGAGCGGCGCGGCGAAAAATCGCGGCGGCGCGGAAAGGGCAGACAAATGAAGAAAATCCTCAGCTTTATATTCGCACTGGCGGCGCTGACGGCGGCCGTAGCCGCTCCGGCGTGCGCTTGGAATGCAGACGACCCCATAGCAAGTATTGATGATTTACGGAGCTTCCGCAACGCTGTAAACGCGGGCGAAAGCTTCGCGGGAAAGACGGTGCTCCTCGCCGCGGACATAGACTTGGGCGGCGAGCGGTGGATTCCGATAGGCACGGACGAAACGCCGTTCGCGGGCAAATTCAACGGCGGCAACCATAAGATAGAGAACATGACCGTGACGACGGACGAGATGCGCGGCTTGACCGTCGCGGGCGTGAAGGGCAAGGGCGGCGGCCTCTTCCTGAACGTCGAGGGCGAGGGCGCGCAGATAGCGAACCTCACGGTGACGGGCGCGGTTGACTGCGCTCCGGCGGACGGCATGGCGGCCGCGGGCGGCGTCGCCGCGCGCCTCGGCCCCGGGGCCGTCATATACAGATGCCTGAACAAAACCACGGTGACGCTCGGCGGCGGAAACGGCGAGTACGACACGTACTCCTATGCCGGCGGCCTCGCCGGGCACTCCGAAGGCAATCTCATATACTGCGTCAACGAGGGCGCCGTCACGTCGGAGGCTCTGCACAGCTACGTAATCGCGGGCGGCCTCGCTGGCGCGCAGCTCGGCGGCGTGATACTCTTCTCCGACAACGATGCGGAGGTCGCAATCCCGCACATCGCCGACGGCGGCTACAGAATGGCCTACGCCGGAGGCATAGCCGGAACGATGCGGAGCGCCTCCGTCTCGTGCGTCAGAAACCAGCAGAGCGTATCGTGCGACATGTCTTACGTCTACGCGGGCGGCATCACGGCCCACGCGATGGACACAGTGCTGCGCGACGCCGTGAACGCCGCCGACGTCCGATGCAGCGTGCAGCGCGACCTCACGGCTATGGCGGGCGGCATCGCGGCGCAGCTCTACAGCGGCTCGTCGGCGGTCAACTGCTACAACACCGGCGGCGTGACCGTCACCGGCTCCGCCTCGTACGCCTACGCGGGCGGCATAGCGGGCTGGAGCGGCGCCTTACGCTCCTCCAACAAAATATACAACTGCACCAACAGCGGCGCGATTTCCGCCGAAGCCATCTCGAGCGCGCGCGTGGGCGGCCTCGCGGGCGAGCTTAACAAAACCGAGCTCTACGCCTCCGTCAGCACCGGCGCGGTCTCCGCTGGACGGTTCGTCGCAGGCGGCGTCGCCGGATACAAATATCCCGAGGCCGACATCCACGACGTGGCCTACGCGGGCGATTTCCCGCCCGTCGCCTTCGGAGACAAAAACTCCGCCGGTGCGCAGTCTCTGACTGAAGAAGAGATAAGCGGCTTCGTCGTAACGGCCTTCCCGAGCCTCAGCCCCGTCATCGCGGCCGTGCGGCAGGGCGGCGAAAAAACGGTGGCGGTCAAGCTTCACGCGCATCCGGGCCGCCCAGCCGACGAGAGCGAATATTACGCGCTCAGCGAAGTCTACGTCGAGCCTGCGAACCACGCCGAAGCCTCGATAGATGGCGGCGTGCTCCGTGTGACCGGAACGAAGCCCGGCGTCTCGCTGCTCGCCGCATACGTAGACACGTACAGAAGCGGCGACGGCGGCGCGGTGGACAAGTCCGGCCCGTCTCGCTCGCTCGTCACGGCGCTCGTGTGGGTGACCGCGGCGGAAAGCGGAGAAGAGCCCCCGACTGATACGGAGACACCGGACGGAAAGGACGACGGAGGCATCAGCATCCCCTCCGGCCCGATAGAGATTCCGGGCTCCGGCGGAGGTGAAAGCGTCACGCCGCCGCTCTGGCCCGACGGCGTGCTCCCGCCCGAAGTCCCCGGCGAGCCCGATACGGATAAGGACTGGAGCGACCGCTATCCGCACCGCTCATGCGGCGGTGGCGGCGGCTGCAATTACGGCTTGGGCGCGCTCGCCCTGCTCGCGTTCGCGCCGCTTATGCTGAGAAGGAAGAAGTAGCGAAAAGATATAAAACGCCATACGATATGAAAAGCCGCCGCGCGGGTCGTCTCCGCGCGGCGGCTTCTTGTGTTCCGTGTT
>UQVV01000120.1 GCA_900544635.1 uncultured Cloacibacillus sp.
TGATTCCGTCAGGCGCGCGCTCCTTCAGCGACGCGGGCGCGATTCGCGCGGTGTTTTCCGCGCATCCCGCCGCTTTCGCGCATTCCGCAATGACTTCGATGCAGCGCGCGTCGGTCCAGATTTCGCACTCGCGCCCCTCGCGCTGGAAAGCCCGCGCGAGTATCGCCGCGCCGCCGGGGCCGTCCGTCTCCGGCGCGCCCGCGGCGGGGACGTAAAACCCCGACACGACCGCTAATTTACGGAGCGGCGCAAAGGCCGACGCCGCGCGAATAAGCTCGCGCGGGCTGCTCAGCTTCGACGCGCCGCGCCCGGCTTCGTCGCGCGCGACGAGAGCCGTCAGCTCCTTCGCAAAGCTTTCAAACAAGGCTTCGTTCACAGCTGAGTCCTCCTTTACGCGCGCGGCGTCCGTATTTCCCCGGCGCTAAATGCTGAGTGTATCCATTATGCGGAGCATGTCCTGGTCGAGCGGCCTGCGCTCCTCCCATGCTCTCTGGAGCGGCGAGGCCAGTATCTCGCCCTTGACGCGCCCGACCATCACGCCGCTCTGCCCTGCGAGCAGACATTCCACCGCAGCGTAGCCGAGGCGCGAGGCGAGCACGGCGTCGAAGCTCGACGGCGCGCCGCCGCGCTGGATGTGCCCGAGGACGACTATACGCGGGTCGTAGTCGCAGCGCCCCTTCAGCTTGTCGGCGAGCTCGTGCGCGGGCATGACGCCCTCCGCAAGCACTATTATCGAATGAGTTTTGCCGTGCTCCTTCGCGTAATGTATCTTCTTTATTATCGCTTCTATATCTGCGGGAATCTCCGGCACAAGCACGAACTCAGCGCCGCAGGCCACCGCCGTTTCGAGCGCGAGGAAGCCCGCGTGGCGGCCCATGACCTCGACGATGAACATACGGTCGTGGCTCGACGCCGTGTCGCGCAGCTTGCTGATGCACTCGAGCGCCGTATTGCAGGCGGTGTCGAAGCCTATCGTGCAGTCCGTCCCCGCCATGTCGTTATCTATCGTCCCCGGCACGCCGACGACCTGGACGCCGCGCTTGTGAAGCTCGAGCGCGCCGTGGAAAGATCCGTCGCCGCCTATGACGACGAGCGCGTCTATGTCGTTCTCCTTCAGCTTAGAAACGCCCGCGTTGACGCCTTCGGGGCGCATGAACTCCGGACATCTCGCGGTGCGCAGTATCGTGCCGCCGTGCATGAGTATGCCTCCGACGGTGCTGCGCGTCATCGGCACGAAGTCGCCGTCGAGCAGCCCTTCGTAGCCGCGCCTGATTCCGATAACCTCAAGCCCGTGATATAAAGCCGTGCGCGTAACCGCGCGTATCGAAGCGTTCATTCCCGGCGAGTCGCCGCCGCTCGTCAAAACACCGACCCTGCGAAGCATAGTTTATTCCTCCTTGACGCCGCTTTATTATTTTATACAGTGACATTATAGCAGATATTACAAGAGCGATTCCGCGTCCTCCGGCCACGACGACGGCGCTTCTCCGCCAACTAGCCGCCGCGTCCACAGCGCGACGGCCGAGGGACGCGCGCCCGCCCTTCTCAGCGCCGCGAGAGCCGCGCGCACCGTCGCGCCCGTCGTGTAAACGTCGTCGACCAGCACGACGCGCCGCCCGCGCATAGAATCCGAGACGGCGAAGGCGTCGGGCGAAATCCCCGCGCGCTCCGCGGAGCTCCGCCGCGTCTGCGGCTCGCGCCTCACGGCCCAGCTCACGGCGCACGCCTCTACCGGAAGCACCCAGCGCGACGCGAGGCCGCGCGCGATGAGCTCCGTCTGATTGTATGCGCGGCGGCTGCCGACGTGCAGAGGCAGCGGCACGACGCAGTCTGCCTCGGGACGCGCGAAGGCCGCCGCAATTCGTTCGCCCATAGCGAAGCCCAGCGCGCGCACGTTGCGGTATTTGAGCGCGAGTATAAAATCGCGCGCCGCGCCGTCGTGAACCGCGGCGGCGAAGCACGGCACGCTGTCGGCGCAGCAGGGCTTGCCGTAAGGGCCGCCGCACTCGGCGCAGAACGGCGGAAGCGGCGACGACGCCGCCCCGTCGAGACACTCTTCGCAGAACGGCACGGCGAGCCGCCCACAGGCGGGACAGCCGCTCGGAAAGAAAATATGCAGAAATTCGTCGAAAATATGCGGGAAAGGCAAAATCAAGTCAAAAGGGCGGCCCGAAGGCCGCCCTGAAATATACCGTTTACGCGAAGCGCTTGGCTGCGTTCTTAAGAGTCTCGGCCTTGTCCGTGCGCTCCCACGCCGGCATCGGGTCGAGGTCGATGCGTCCCATGTGGCCGTAGGCCGCGAGGCGCTTGTACTGCGGCTTGCGCAGCTCGAGGTCGCGGATTATCGCCGCAGGGCGGAAGTCGAAGTTCTCGCGAAGCAGCTCCGTAATCTCCTCGTCCTTTATCTTGCCCGTGCCGAAGGTCTCGACCATTATCGAGACGGGCTTCGCGACGCCGATGGCGTAGGCCACCTGAATCTGGCAGGCGTCGGCGAGCCCCGCCGCGACGACGTTCTTCGCCGCGTAGCGCGCCATGTACGCGCCGGAGCGGTCGACCTTCGTCGGGTCCTTGCCCGAGAACGCGCCGCCGCCGTGCGGCACCGCGCCGCCGTATGTGTCGACGATTATCTTGCGCCCCGTGAGGCCGCTGTCGGCCTGCGGGCCGCCGAGGACGAAGCGCCCTGTCGGGTTCACGAGGATGCGCGGCTTCGCCGTGATAAGCTCCGCCGGAATGACGGGCTTGATGACGTGCTCTATAATGTCGGCCTCGATCTGCTTCTGGTCGATTGCCGGATGATGCTGCGTGCTGATGACGACCGTATCGACGCGGACGGGCCTGCCGTTCTCGTACTCGACCGTCACCTGGCTCTTTCCGTCGGGACGCAGATACGGCAGAGTCTTGTTCTTGCGGACCTCGGCGAGGCGGCGCGAAAGCTTATGCGCGAGCGAAATGGGCAGCGGCATCAGCTCCTCGGTCTCGTTGCAGGCGTAGCCGACCATAAGCCCCTGGTCGCCCGCTCCGATGGCGTCGATTTCGTCGTCGGAAAGCTCCTTCGCTTCTTTCGCCTTGTCCACGCCGAGCGCTATGTCGCACGACTGCTCGTCTATCGTCGTGAGCACCGCGCAGGTGTCCCCGTCGAAGCCGTACTTCGCGCGCGTGTAGCCGATTTCCTTGACCGTTTTGCGCGCGATCTTCGGGATGTCGACGTAGCAGCTCGTGCTTATCTCTCCCGCGACCATGACGAGGCCGGTCGTCACAAGCGTCTCGCACGCGACGCGGCCCATCGGGTCCGCCTCAAGTATCGCGTCGAGAACGGCGTCGGATATTTGATCTGCGAGTTTGTCAGGGTGCCCTTCCGTCACCGATTCCGACGAAATAAGATACCTTTCTTTGCTCATATACAAACACCTCCGTATGGATTTATGATACTCGCGCTATTGTACACCTTTAACGAAGCTTTGCATATATGCGCGCGGCCTTTACGCACGCACGTATGTAGCTTAAAGTCTTTTCTTAAGTGGTGAGCCAGCTCTTGAAAAATCACGGCTTTGCCGATATAATATCTAACTGTTGCGGCGGGCGATTAACTCAGCGGTAGAGTGTCACCTTCACACGGTGGAAGTCGTTGGTTCGAACCCAATATCGCCCACCATTGGAAATACAGGACTTTCGGTGTTTTCCGAAAGTCCTTTTTCTTTGTCTTTTGACGTACAAATACCGACAGTCATAGAGCCTACGTCAAATGCGCAACGTAACTACGCAGCAGGCCGCGCTGGATAGGAATCATATACAGCTATATACAACGTTCTTGTGCAGAACAGTATAAAGACCAAACTACGATGCTCTACATGCACGCCAGCGTAGTCTCAGAGGCCGGCGACACATGTCAGGTGGCTTCGTGAAAATGTCCTTGCGGTAAAAGAGCTCTTTTTACCGCAGAGGATGCAGAAGTCTTTGTATTGCAGTCCCTGCACCTGCAGCTGCAGGCCACTAACCACAGACTCATTTTTAGCTGTAATCTACACTATAAAAGTTATCTGCAAGCAGCGGCCTTTACAGCACAGATTTACGGCCTAACACAGTGTACTGCAACGATGTTGTGAAGCTCCCCCTACAAGCCTAGGAATCAGCGAGCGTTGGATAATTCGTACTTAAGCTCTACAGTGGGGACCTCTGAAAAGGAAAGAATTCTGAACTGATTTCCCATGAGTACAGATAAAAACCGGCGGCGCAGAAAATCCCTGCGCCGCCGCGGATTTTACGCAATGCCGCTGAAAATCAGAAAAGCGGCTCAGGCAGCGTGCGGCAGGTCGGTCCATCCTCGCGTATCGTCCACGAGGCCAGCTTCGTGCCGTACATGACGGCGTCGCCAAGCGGAATACCGCGTATCATAGCTTCAACCGTGCCGGAAAAATACGCGTCGCCCGCTCCGCTTGTGTCGCGCACCTCGGTCAGCAGCGACGGGCAGAAGCCTCCGTTCCGCTCCGCGCCGTCGTAAAAAACCGAGCCCGTTCCGCCGAGCGTCACAATCATAGACTTCAGCCTCTCCGCGTCGACGTAGTTCACAAGCGTCTCCAGCACGCGTTCCGGCTCGCCGGCCGGGACGGGCGCGCCGAAAAGCCGTCCGGCTTCCGTCTCGTTGCATATATAGCACTCGAGCTCGCGCAGGAAATGCCTGTTGCGCAGGACGACCTCCATATTGCCGGTGATTCCGTAAACTTTCTTCGAATACTTGCGCGCGAGGCGAAGCACTTCGCCCGAGATGAAGTCGTTGAGGTCGATCTCGAGGATGACGCTTTCCGCGCCGCGTATGATCTCTTCGCCTTCCTCTCTGATAATCGCCTCCATGATAGAAAGGTCCGGCATCTGCGAAATCGACGACGCGAGTTCGCCGCGCTCGTCCATCACCGCGAGCCATATTCCCATGCCCGACGCCTCCGCGCGGCGTACGCGGCTGACGTCGACGCCCTCCGCGGAGAGACGTGCAAGAACTTCTTCGCCGAGGCCGCCGGCGTCCACCGACGAAACAAAAACAGGCGAGGAGCCTGCGAGCGCGAGGTTTTCAGCGACATTGCGTCCGACACCTCCATGAATGAAACGCACGCTCCCTACATTGCGCCCAAGCGGGTCGTAGCGGTTTGCAGCGAAGCCCTTACAATCCATAAAAACAGTTCCGAATACAACAGTGCCGGAATGCATGTGACACGCTCCCTTAAAAGAACATTGGCATTATATTAGCATGAAACGCGGAAGCAGCGCAGAAACGCGTGAAAAAGAGCCTTAAACGGCGCGCAGAGAAAAAATAAAAAATCTCGGAAAAATCGCCTCATCGCAGTTGACATTTTAAGAAAAAACCCTATAATATCTCTCGTTGTCGCTGATGCGGTACGGGCAAGCAACAATGTCGCGGGCGGATAGCTCAGCGGGAGAGCACCTGCCTTACACGCAGGGGGTCGTAGGTTCGAAACCTATTCCGCCCACCAAAAGCGCAACAAGAGTGGAGCTGTAGCTCAATTGGTTAGAGCGCCGGCCTGTCACGCCGGAGGTCGCGGGTTCAAGTCCCGTCAGCTCCGCCACTCTATGGCGGGATAGCTCAGTAGGTAGAGCAACGGACTGAAAATCCGTGTGTCCCCAGTTCAATTCTGGGTCCCGCCACCATCTATTAAAAGGCGCGGAAGTAGCTCAGGGGTAGAGCACAACCTTGCCAAGGTTGGGGTCGCGGGTTCGAATCCCGTCTTCCGCTCCACTTTAGGAACTTTGACATTGAGTAGTAGGCGTGGAGCTGTAGCTCAATTGGTTAGAGCGCCGGCCTGTCACGCCGGAGGTCGCGG
>UQVV01000121.1 GCA_900544635.1 uncultured Cloacibacillus sp.
ATGGAACGCGCCCGATTTTACGTCCAGATCGAGGCGGCTTCCGGCTTCGCGCAGAAGATTCGTCGTGAATACCGCGGCCGGGCGTACTTCGTTGACGAGCGCCGCGTTCGCACGCGCGCTCTCGCTCTGCCTGCCGAAGCCCGCCGCGCCGTTGATTATGTTGACGGAGAAATCTATGCCCACCGCCCGCAGCTTCGCAAGCTGTCCGCGCGTTTCGGCGGCGGTGAAGCCCTTGTTCATGAATTCGAGCACATCGTCGAGGCCGGACTCGACGCCGACGTTGAGGCGGTTCACGCCGAGGGCGCGCAGCTCCGCAAGCTCGCGCCGGCTCTTGGCCTTTATGTTGTGTACCGAGGCGAAGCATGCAATCTCCGCCGCGGGGTAAAATTCACGCACGAGCCGCGCGATTTCCGCGAGGCGCGCGGCAGGCAGCGAGAAGGCGTCGCCCTCTTCGAGGAAGACGCGGCCGACGTGCGGGTAAATTTTCTTCGCCGCCGCAAGCTCTGCGCGCGCACCCTCAAGCGGCAGCGCGCGGAACGGCTCACCGTGATACATCGTGCAGAAGGCGCAGCGGTTATAGCTGCACCCCGACGTGACGTTCACCGTAAGCGCCCCCTCCGCAAGCGGCGGCTTGAAAATCTCCTCGGCTGCCATAGCGCAGGCCCTCCCCGTGTTTCGTGTTTGTTGATTTAACGCAAAAAAATCTTAACATGCGGGCAAAGCCGCGGCAAGTGTGGCATTTCCGCGTTTATGACGCTCCGCGCCGCGTTGTTTTTGTCCTGCGGCTGCGGTAAGATTATCGTGCGCGCGGCGTATGCTTCACGGCTCGCCGCGGGCGGTTCAAAATTTCGGGAAAGGGGCGGCCTGCATGTTCATGTGACGTAATTCTGCAAAGCCTATGGCATGGGCTGTAAGGATTTTCCCGAATCCCGGCATGGAGGCCGCATCGCCGGCTGTGGACCGCCGGAGCCGCGCGTTATGCCGCGCGGCGCGCGTCTAGGCGCGTATCGCACGCTTCGCTTCGCGGCGGAGCTTTCTTCCTCAAGCCGAATTTTCAGGAAAAATCCTTTTTTAAGCCGAATATCGACGGCGCGCGGTGTGTCGCGCGCGTTTCGCTCCTTCGCGGAATTTTACCGCGGGGGCGGCTCCTGCCGCGCGCGTGCGGTACGCGCGGCCGGAGCGACGGTTTTACCGCATCGGATATATTAAGGAGGATTTTCCATGACAGACACAATGACGCCTGCGGAGCGCGGAGCCGCGATAGCGCAGGGGAAACCGGCGGACCGCCTTCCGTGCAACCCGAACGTTGCGAACGGCGTGGCGCGCGTCTACGGCTGCAAAATCTCCGAGTTCAACCATGACGCGAAGACTCTCGCCGCGGCGCAGGTGGCCTCTTACCGGAGGTTCGGCTACGACAGCATAAGGATTTTCACGGACCTTTTCCCGTGGGCCGAGGCTATGGGCGCGAAGGTGAAGTTCCCGGAGGACGACACCGCGGATCTCGAAGCTCCAGCCATCAGCGACGTGAGCGAGATAGACAAACTGCGCCCAGCCGATCCCTACAAGGACGGACGCCTGCCGGTGCATCTCGAAGCGATGAAGTACCTGCGCGACGCGGTCGAGGGCGAAATCGGCTGCTCCTGCGGCATTCCGGGCGCTTTTACGAACGCCTTCTTCCTCATGGGAGTGGACAAGACGCTGAATATGCTTCGCAAGGACCCCGAGCCTGTACACCGCCTCTGCAAAATTTCGATGGAGACGATAAAAGCCTACGCGGCCGCGGCGATGGACATCGGACTCACGCCGACGATTTCGGAGCCTATGTCGTCATGCACCGTCGTCAGCCCGAAGCACTTCCGCGAGTTCTCGCTGCCTTATCTTAAAGAGCTCGTCGATTTCATCAAGGGCCGCGGCAAGGGCGTAATCATCCACATCTGCGGACAGACCAGCAAAATCTGGGAGGACGTGGCGGCGCTCGGCGTCTCAGGCCTCAGCATCGACAACGTCGCGAGCATCGCGGACTGCAAGCGCCTCGTCGGCGACAAGGTGAAAATCCTCGGCAACGTCGACCCGGGGCGCGTAATGTACTCCGGCACGCCGCTCGACGTGCGCGAAAAGACGCTGCAGTGCATCCTCGACGGCTACGACAACCCGAAGGGCTACGTCGTCATGTCCGGGTGCAGCCTGCCGGTCGACACGCCGTTCGAGAACATTCAGATGATGATGGACACGGTGCGCGAGGTCGGCTATCCGGTGAACCCCGACCGCGTTAAGGACATGCTTGAGGAATGCAGAGAGCGGATCGCCGCTTCGGAGGAGAGATAAAATGGCTATGTGCTCTAAAGAAGATTATCTCGCGGAGCTTTCGCGCTGCGTGCTTGAGATGGAAGAAGACGAAGTTATAAACGTGGCGCAGGCCTACGCCGAAGCCGGGCACGACCCGCTCGACGGCATACTCGACGGCCTCGTCGACGGAATGAAGAAGGCGTCGGACCTTTACGAGCGCGAGGAATATTTCATCCCCGAGCTGCTCGGCTGCTCCGCCGCGATGTACAACGGCCTCGACGTGCTGCGCCCGCTGCTGCCTAAGAGCGAGGAGGGCTCGAAGGGCAAAATAGTCATCGGCGTCGTGCAGGGCGACACGCACGACATCGGCAAGAACCTCGTGAAAATCATGCTCGAATCGGCTGGCTACGAAGTCACCGACATGGGGCGCGACGTTCCCGTGGAGAAGTTCGTCGAGGAAGTGAAAAAGCAGGGTGCGAAGGTGCTGGCGCTCTCGACGCTCATGTCCACCTCGATGAAGAACATGGGCAAGATTATAGAGCTGCTCAAGGAGCAGGGCGCGCGCGAGGGCGTCTCCGTCATAGTCGGCGGCGCGCCGATATCGGAATCCTTCGCCCGCAAGATAGGCGCGGACGGATATTCCGCGAACGCGACCGAGGCCGTCAAGCTCGTCGACAGGCTCGTCGCCGAAAAATCGGGACAGTCGAGGGAAAGGTAGGGCCGCATGACGCCGCTTGAAAGGCTCTGCGGCGCGGCGCACGGCGGCGCGGTCGACCGCCCGCCCTGCATCTGCCCCGGCGGCATGATGAACGGCGTCGTCGAGGACGTGATGCTCAAAACGGGCATCTACTGGCCCAAGGCGCACTGCAACGCGCAGATGATGGCGGACCTGTCGCGCGCCCTCTACGAAAGCGGCGGCTTTGAAAACTACGGCGTGCCCTTCTGCATGACCGTCGAGGCCGAAGCGCTCGGCGCAGAGGTGGACATGGGCGACTGCGAAGTCGAGCCGCACGTCGTGCGTCCAGCCATCGCCTCGTGCGCCGAGGCCGGCAGGCTCAAGCCGTTCGACGTGACGAAGGGCCGCGCCGCTGCGGTCGTCGAGGCTGTGCGCATACTGAAGCTGCGCAGCGCGGGCGTTCCGGTAATAGGCAACATAACGGGCCCCGTCAGCGTCGCGGGGACGCTAGTGGATATGAGCGTTTTCCTCAACGATATGCGCAAGCATCCCGACGAATGCGCGCACCTGCTCGACATAATCACCGGCGCGCTGATAATTTACGGCCGCGCGATGGCCGAGGCCGGCGCGGACGCGATATGCGTCGCGGAGCCGAGCGGCACGGGCGAGATACTCGGCGCGAAGCGATTCCGCGAGTTCACCGTCCCGTACATAAACAGGCTGCTCGACGCGATAGACGTGCCGGTTAAAATCGTCCACATCTGCGGCAAGCTGCGCGCCGTCTACGAAGAGCTCGGCGCGCTGCGCTGCGACGCGTTCAGCTTCGACGCGATAGTCAACGCGCGCGAAATACGCCCCTACATCCCCGGCAAGGCCGTAATGGGCAACGTCAGCACCCACGCCATCGGCACGATGCCTGAGGATAAAGTGCGCGCCCTCACGCTCAACGCGCGCGAAATGGGCGTGGACATCCTCGCGCCCGCCTGCGGCCTGCCGCTCTCGACGCCGCTCGGCAATATCCGCGCCATGGTCGCGGCGGCGAAATGTGCCGGCGCGCCGGAAGCGTGACGAACTGCAGGAAAGAGGGATAAAAGCATGAACGACGTACTTTCGTTGATATGCTCGCCGGAAAATCAGGAAATGATATCGCCCGAGCTGATACGCTCGCTCGGCATAGCGCCGTCGGAGATATACGCCTCGACGGAAAACATCGTGAAGCTCGCGAAGGCCGCGGGCGAGGCGGACGGGCGCGGCTTCGTGCTGCTGCCTTTCTGCCACACGGTCGAAGCGAAGGCGCTCGGCGCGGACATAAAGCCGGCCGACGACACTGCCGGGCCGCGCCCCGGAAGCTGCACGCTCAAAGGGCCGGAAGAGCTCGCTCCGGTCGAGATAGCGAAGAGCCCGGACGCCGCGCGGCTGCTCGAGGCCTGCCGCGAGCTCTCGTCCGAGGGCCTCGCCGTCGTCTACCAGCTCAGCGGCCCCGTCTCGATATTAAGCTGCATGATGCCGCTCAACAGCTTCTTCAAAAGCTGGCGCAAGGAACCCGAGGCCGCGAAGCGCTGCCTCGACGTGATCGCCGGAATGCTTCTGGACTTCGCGCACGACATCCGTGCCGCGGGCGTGCAATACATCTCCTACTCCGACCCCGCGGGCAGCCGCGACATCCTCGGCCCGAAGTACGGCAAGCTGATGGCGGAGGAATTCACGCTCCCGTTCCTGAAACGGCTCGCCGAAGCCTGCGGCGAAGAGACGGACGTGACAGTCTGCCCGCTCACGGCGCAGGCGCTCTTCTCCGAAAACCTCCTCGCCGCGGCGAAAGCGGGAGAAAAAGGCGAAATCGCCGCCGCCTGCATAAAACGCAGCGGCCTGCCGGAGCGCAGGGGCTTCCGGTTCGCGTGAGGACGGCGCGTAAAACCGCCGAAAACAGCAAAACAAAAAGAAAAACGCCGGGGCCATGGTTCCGGCGTTTTTTTGTAGGGAGAGTTGCCGGAATTTCTCCGGCTTCATGTCGTTGTATGTGTTCGGCGTCCTCTTGCGCTGCGGCGAAAGCCGCCATGCAGCCGGTGAACGCCTGTGCTGAGCCTGACTGTGACGATAAGCATATAACGTTTATGGACATAAGTAAAACAATGAAATATTATGTGTGTCATAACAGATTGTTATGAATTGGAGGCGCGGAAGTGGACGCTAAGAGCTGCGTTATTTTTCTGAAGGCGGCGGAGACGGGGAGCATCACGAAGGCGGCGCTCGCGCTCGGCTATACGCAGGCGGGCGTGAGCCTCGTCGTGCGGAAGATTGAGGAGGAGTGCGGCTTTCATCTGCTGATACGCGAGAAGAACGGCGTGCGCCTCACGGACGCTGGCGCGCGGCTGCTGCCGATTATGCGCGAGATAGCGCGGTGGGACGAGCGCTTCCGCGAGACGGCGGCGGAGATCAACGGCGTGAGCACAGGCACGGTGCGCGTCGGCTGCTATTCGAGCATCGCCTATCACTGGATGCCGCGCGTCATACGAGCCTTCCGCGTGAATCATCCGAAGATTGCGATAGATATTCTCGAGGGGAGCGTGGACGAGATTGAGCGCTGGATAGAGGAGCGGCGCGTCGACGTCGGCTTCCTCAGCGCGCGGCGCGGGCAGCGGTTCCACACGGTCGCGCTCGCGCAGGATTCCGTCCTCGTTCTGCTGCCGCCGGAGCATCCGCTCTGCGCGGCGGAGGCCTTTCCGCTTTCGGCGCTCGGCGGCATGCCTTTCATTGTCACCGACGATTCGGACGCCTATCCTGTCGTGAAGGCCTACGAGGAAAAGTACGGCCCGCTCCCCGACATGAAGATATCGTCGACTGGCGACGCGACTATTTCAATGGTCGCTTG
>UQVV01000122.1 GCA_900544635.1 uncultured Cloacibacillus sp.
CGTTAAAGCCAAGACGTCCGGTGCGGGCTTCTTCGACGGTCAAGACGAGTACGACTTCGTCGGGATTTTCGCCCGGTTCGAAGTTGACGTTCACGTCGCTGAAATATCCGAGCCCCTGCAGGCGGTTCAGCGTCAGGCGAAGCTCGTTCGAGTTGAATTTCTCGCCGACCTTGACCCTTATGTAGCGCTCTATAATTTTCGTCTTTGTGATTCTGTTTCCCTGAATGACTATCTCGGAGACCTTCGGCTCAAGTATTTCGACCGTAATGATGTCGCCGTCGATCTTTACGTCGCGGACGTTAGCCATTACATAGCCGTCGGCCTGGTATTTTTCTTTGATTCTCTGGAGGTCGTTGCGGAAGAATGTGCGGTTGAAGATCATTCCCGGCTGCGTGAATACGATCTTGCTCAGCTCTTCGCTTGAATAGACAGTGTTGCCTACGAAGCGTATCTCTCCGACCTTCGGGTTTTCCTGGACGAGGAAGGTTACGTCCACGCCGCCCTCGACGTCCGTAACTCTGTAGTCGGTCGCGTTGAAGAAACCGAGTTCGAATATCGCTTCGGCGTCCTTGCGCAGCTTCTCGTCGTCGACGTGCTCGCCGGCTTTCGTCGTTACGACGCTCATAATATGCTCGGACGCCACTTCGCTGTTCCCTTCAAGGCCTATGTTCATTATGACCGGCCCGGCGAGCTCCGCCATGGACGGGGGCTCGGGAAGGGCTTCCTCATGCTGCGGCGTCTGCATGCCGCTCGGAGAAGAGAAGCCGCCGCTGAAAGCTCCTGAAGAGAAGCCGGACGGCATACTGTCTTGGGCATCCGGGCTCCCGTCAGCCGCATACCCCGTCTGCGAGGCCATCATAAGCGCGGCTAGAGAGAGCGCCAGCAATTTGGTTCGCTTCAACACAAAATACCACTCCTTGAAACAAAAAACTGAATCAGCTTCAAGCCTAATTTATTATCTTTATAGCCGGGGTGTCCCCTCTGAGGCTTTTTTCTCCAATCTGTATCAGCGTCAGCAGTTCTTCCGGCTTGATTCTGTCGGCGCGCTGCGCCGGAGCCTTTTCAGGAACGTCGGTAATCTGGCGCTCCACCATCCTCGCCGTCAGCTTGCGCTTTGCTGCAGGCGCTTCTTTCTCCGCCTTGCGAATCGCGACGTTGCTTTCCTTCAGATTAGCGCGAAGCATCTGCAGAAGCTCTTTTTCCTCCGCTGTGACGAGCGTGAATTCCTCGAATTTATTCTCCGCTCCAGTCGGAAGCGCGGCTATATTCTGCGGTTTTCCGCTTTCGACGGCTATCGGAAAGGTGCAGAGGCACACAATCGCCATCGCGATGCCGAAAGAGCGCGCGCCGAAGGAAGCGCACGTCCTGAAATTGAACGAACGCTTCGGCTCGACGGATTCCTCCGCCTTCTCCCACAGCTCGTCGCGGACCATGCGAAGCTCCGCCGACAGGCAGTCCGCCTCGGCGACCGCGGATTTCCACTTTTTATTTTCACAGGCCGCCGTCAGCCGGTCGAGCCATCTTTGAAGTCTTGCAGTTTTGTTAGTCATTTTAGATCATCCCCGGCCGCTTCAGCGGCCTGCGTCTAGGCCTTAGATGCCGCCTGCGAGCCCTCGATGCCGAGCCATGCCTTCAGCTTCGACAGGGCCTTTCTGCGTATCCGGTAAACGTTGCTCACGTCGAGAGACTTCTCCGCCGCAACTTCGTTTGCGACGCGCCCTTCCATGACCAGCGCGTTGATTATATCCGACTCGCGTTCCGAAAGCTGCGAAAGCGCCTTCTCGAGGTCTATCGACCACTCGCTGCGGCTCGATGCGTCGCTGAACGCCGCGCCCTCTTCCTCGCGGCTCTCAAAGGCTGCGTCCTCGACCGGCGTCGGGGCCTTGGCCTCCACGCGCTGCAGGAAATTTATCATTCTGCCGTTGATTTTATAATAGGCGTACGTTGAAAAGCAGATATTCCTGCCTGGGTCGAAGGAATCGACGGCGTTGATGAGCGCCAGCATTCCCTCCTGAATCAAATCCTGGTAGGTGTTGTAGGGAACCTTCAATTTTTTCGCGAGCCAATAGACCATAGGCCTGTTGGCAAGTATGAGCTGTTCTCTCGCTTCTTCGCTTCCGGCGGCGCACTCGGCCCAGAGCTTTGAGTCGTCCCGGCGCGCGCCGGCTTCGTATTCCGTAGTTTTTTTCATGCTATCCCGCCTTTTTGCCCACGCCCGCATAACTGCGGACGGACGAAGGTCTGCACAATTTTTTCTATTTTACCACACGAGGCGCGCATCTGCGCTATGCGAGCGGCAAATCTGCGATTTCATCCTCCGGTACGAGCATGTGCAGCGTATCGTTGAGGAACGACAGCGTGACCTTTCCGTTCTTATCCACGCTGACCGCCGATATGGAACAGTTGTCGATGCGCATTTTCCAGAAGATGTTCGAGCGTGGGATGCCGAGCAAAGGCAGGAAAAGCGCGCGGAACATAGCGCCATGCCCTACGACGACTATACGCTCCTCGTGACGCGACACCAGCTCTTCCGCCGCGCGCGACGCGCGCTCGTAAACGGTGTCGGCTGACTCGCCGCCGGGGACGCTGACGTGAAGCTCGTTCCTGCGCCACTTATAGAAAAGCTCCTCGCCGCTGTGCGCCTTTATCTCCGGGACGGTGAGCCCCTCCCACTCGCCGAAGTTCACCTCCGAAAGCAGCGGATTCTTTTCTATCCGAAGCCCTGGATGATAGGCGGCGATGCGCCCGGCCGTCTCGAAGGCCCTGTCGAGCGGGCTGCATATAACGGCGTCTATATCGAGCTTGGACAAACGAAGCCCCGCGCGCTTCGCCTGCTCCATTCCTTCGGCGCAGAGCGGAACGTTTGTAACTCCCTGATAACGGAACTGATTGTTCCACTCAGTTTTGCCGTGACGGACGAAGTATATTTTCCGCCCTCCGTCCGGCGCGCTCAGCCCCGGCGCTTCATCTATGTCCTTTTTATAATCAACTGTCAATCCTTTGCGCCTCTTTTCAAAGTTTCACTTAATTTTATAATATCAACCGTTCATTAAGTTGACAATATCCGAGGCGCACAGCGTGAAAAGTTTCATATTTATGTTACGGAAGCGCTAATGTAGGAAGGCAATAAAAAAAGCTCTCCATAACGGAGAGCTGTATATTCTCTGAATGGAGCCAGCGTCCGGTCACGATAGGCACGCATAATATACTTGCAATTACAGTTTTTAACAACCACATCACACTTTTTTAGTGCTTTTAATAGTGCTTTTACTAGGAAATTTTTGTGTCAAAACAACAAAAAAAATTTTTCTAGTCTGTTAGCACGTATTCAGAATCTCACCACTGAATACGTAATGCCAACGCCGCAGACAGCCTCGCCCCTAAAAGGATCATACCCGCCGAATAGTCCGACGCCCCACGGAGACGAGAGTCGCCTGTTCTGCTTTGCAAGCCTTTCGGCCTCCGCCTTCCATGCAGCGCGCTCCTCTGCGACGGCGGTCTCCAGCGCGCCAAACTCCTCCGCTATCTGCTCGAGGCTTGCGTTCTGAGCGGACAGGTACTCTCTGAGCGCCGCCAGCTCCGCCGCCTGCGTCTCGATAAGCTCAACTGTGTCGCGCCCGTCTCGTACCGGCACGACGTATGCCGGTGCGGACAGCTCATATCCCGCCGGCCGCAGACTTATGCTCCCTGTACCTTCCGAGCAGGCCGTTCCAGCGGCGAGCAATATCGTCGTCAGTATAAGCGCCGACACTCTGAGCAGCTTTTTCTTTCGCATTCTTCACCACCTCAGGCAGTCTGTCTCTTTGCTTCTGGGCTTCGGCTATCGTCTCGTTTATTTTTCTGGAGTCCGCTTCTGTGGCCGCAATCTCTTCGATAGGCACCTGAACGTCCACAGCGTTCCGCGCATTGAGCCATACCGCAGCTAAAGCGCCGGCGGCGAATATGAGGACACCCACGGCAAGCCACAGCCATTTATGCTCCGCAAATATTTCCTTAATGTCCGCAGTCATCGTTTATACCTCTAGGCCGCTTCACGGCCTCATAGCCCGACTTTCCAGCTGCGGCTGCAAATACGACGCCGCCGAAGTATATGCCGAGCTCCTTCGCGTTCGCGGGTATGTCCTTCGACAATACCCATGCACCGACGAATACGAGCATATTCACGCCCCACGTCAGTATCGCAAGCGGCTTCGTCCACGGCAGAGAGTTAAGGAAACCGAACAGCCTGCTAATCTTTCCGTCCTTCATCGTTTCTCCTCCCGATTTCAAGCCTCTGGTCCACAATCCTGTCTATCCACCCGCCGCCTTTGTGCACCGCTACGGCGACCATCGCGGCTATGCCGTAAGAGCCGAAGTCAAGCTCGCGGCCTATGCACGTCACGACGAAGGCTAAGAACATGTCGGAAATCATTCCGACTATCAGCTTCGTCAGCTTAAAGCGCTCTTTGCCGAGGTGCTTCTGCAAGAAATCGACGAAGCTCGTGACGAGTCCGACCATAAGAAAAGGAAACAGCAGCGTGAACACCCTGCGGCAGCTTTCGAAGAAGTCGCTTATCTCCTGCTGGCTCATGGCTTGCCTACGGCCTCCATTATTCCGGCTGCTATAGCCTCCGCAGCGCGCTCCTGCCACTCCTCGGAGACGAGCTTCGCGCGGTCGTTGTCGTTTGAGATAAAGGCAAGCTCGACGAGCACCGCGGGCATGGAGGTCTCGCGCAGCACTGCATAGTTGTTGGCCTTGACGCCGCGCCCCTTGAGGCCGGATGCCGGAAGCAGCCTGTCATATATCGCGTGAGCCGCGCGCGTGGAATCTGCGCTGCGGGAGGTGTGGACATAAACCTCCATGCCGTTGGCCGACGAGTTAGGCGCTGAGTTGCAATGCACGCTGACGAAAAGGTCTGCTCCCCACATATTGGCCTCGGCAGTGCGAGTGCCCAGGCTGACAAACTTATCTTGTTCGCGCGTAAGGATGATGCTGTACCACGCGGCTCGCAGGTGAGCGCGTATCTTCTTCGCGACGTCAAGCGCTATGTCCTTCTCGCAGACGCCGCCCGCGCAGGCCCCGGGGTCTTTGCCTCCGTGGCCTGCGTCGATGCAGATTGTTTTCATATCTGCGCCTCCTTCATATAGGTTATATTTCTCCTATTTAAGCTATAATATTTCTTGAAAGGATGTGATTGCTGTGATGGTGAACACCGACAGCCTTATCTCGATAACCGAGGCGAATCAGAATTTCTCAAAGGTCGCGAGGATGGTCGATGAAAAAGGCGCGGCGGTCATTCTCAAGAACAACGTGCCGCGCTACATCGTCGTAGAGTTCAGCCGCGCAGAGGAGATGCAGGAGGCAGCGGACGAGGATGTCATGAGCATATCGAAGCGCCTCATAGAGCAGAACCGCGAAGCGTACAAGGTGCTCGCACAGTGAGGACGCTAAGCAAGCGCCAGATAATGGCCCTGCACGACCATCTTATCGCCGAGACGGGCGGACAGCCTGGGCTGCGTGACGAAGGGCTTCTCGAATCTGCCCTCGCCGCGCCATTCGCGGCGTTCGGCTCCGAAGAGCTGTATCCGACGCTCGTGCAGAAAGCCGCGCGCCTCGGATACGGCCTCGCCAAGAATCACGCCTTTATCGACGGCAACAAAAGGATAGCCGCGCACGCTATGCTTACCTTCCTAGCCCTCAACGGTGTCGAGCCGCGATACACGCAGCAGGAGTTGTCAGACATATTTCTGAAGCTCGCCGCTGGAGAGGCTGAATACGAAGACCTGCTTGCCTGGATAAAAGAACACGACTCAGACTCATAGATAACAAAAGAGCCCAACGCACT
>UQVV01000123.1 GCA_900544635.1 uncultured Cloacibacillus sp.
GACGGCGCCAGAAACGAGCCCAGGCACCGACATCAGAAGTATCGTCACGACCGGCGGCAATATCGTGCGGAACGCGTGCCAGACGACGCGCGGGCGCGAAAGTCCGCGCGCTCGTGCCATCAGCGCGAAGTCCTCGTTCATCGCGCGCACCATGAGGTTGCGCACGTAGAGCGCCCAGCCTCCGAAGCCCATCAGTGAGAGCGAGAGCACAGGCAGCGCCATGTGCCATATATAGTCCGCCGCGAGCGCAAAGCCGCCCTCGGGCGGCGGCACGGAGAGCGTGCCGCGCAGCGGGAAAAGCGGCATGGCGCGCGCGAATATCATCAGCAGCACGAGCTGCACGAAAAATCCCGGGAAGGATGAGGTCAGCGCGGAGGCGCGCAGCACGAGCTTCTCGGCGAATTTTCCGCGGTTGACGGCGGCCTTGACGCCGAGCCACGTGCCGAGCAGCGACGATAGAAACATCGACGATACCGTAAGAGTCAGCGTCACGGGCAGCCGCGAGAGAAGCTCGTCCCAGACGGGGCGGCGGCTCATGAACGAAAGGCCGAAGCTGAAAGTCAGCATCTGCTTGATATATATGACGAACTGCTCCCACAGCGGCTTGTCCAGACCGTAGATGGCGCGCAGGTTCGCTTTGGCCTCCGGCGAGAACGACGGGTCTATGATTGAGCTTACCGCATCGCCCGGCATCAGGCGGAAAAGCAGGAAATTCAGCACGAGCACGGCGGCGAGCACGAGGATCGACGACGCTATGCGCCTGACCAGCCAGCGGCGGCTCATCGGACGCCCTCCAAGAGCCTGTAATGCGGATTGCGCCGCATCATGACGTACTCGCCGGGCTTATAGCTTTCGAGCGTGAACGGGCCGCAGCCGAGCAGTCCGCGCGGGCCGAACTTCGCGTCCTCCGAGAGCGGGTCCCAGTTCTGCCAGTCCGTTACCCTGTCGAGCACCTTCTTCGGGAAGCAGGGCAGGCCGCCTATGTTGTCGAGATACCAGTAGCTGACGCCCTCCATCACGACGCGCAGCGTGTAGTCATCCGGCGTCTCGGTGCGGCGCACGTTCTTGACGCTGTCGAAGAAGCGCGGCAGCTTGTTCGATTTGATGAAATCGACCGAGGCCTTCATGTCGCGCGCCGTCAGAGGCGAGCCGTCGCTCCATTTGAGGCCGCGCTTGAGCCTGAACACGAGCTCCGTATGGCGCGCATCGCCATCGCCCGCCGTGCGCACGCTCCACGACTCCGCGAGCGCGGGCATGTCCTCGAGCGTGTACGGGTCGGTGCCGAGCATCGTCTCGTATATCATGCCGAGCACCTGCCACGAATAGGCCGACGACGCCGTGAACGGGTTGAGATTGCGCGGCTCCTCAGGCAGAAGCATCCGCATCGGCCTCATCGCGCCGTCCGACGGCTCCGCGGTCAGCAGGGTCCACATATTGTCTGCTGTGATTTTGTCTGTGGTGAAGACGTTCTTCCATCCGCCTGAAATAGCGGCGACAGAAATGCGGCTGTATATCGGGACTGAGGGCATAAGTTCGGCGAGAAGCTCCTGCGACTCGCGCGAAGCCTCGCGCGCCGAGGCCTCGTCAGGCGCGAAACGCAGCCGTTCGAGCGCCGCGTCGAGCCTGGAATCGCGCACGCCGGTCATGTTGTAGCCGCCGGGAAAGTCCATTGAACTGTGATAGAAGGAATAGAGCGAATCCGGATTGCGCCCCATGCCCCACGCGAGCACCGCCATGTCGTACTCCTTGCGGTCGAGGCGCGCAATCATCGTAGAGAAATCCATCGGCTCCGTCTCGGCGGGGAAGCCCGCGGCCGTCAGCGAACCGGCTATAAGCTCCGCCAGCTCTGCCGTCGTCGGCGCGAGGCGCGCGAGCGGAGTCAGAATCTTCATTTTGGGAAAGGGACGGCCGTCCGGCGAGCGCAGCGCGCCCGTCATGTCGCGCGTGTAGCCGCGCTCCGCAAGCAGCTTCGCCGCGCCCTCGGGGTCGTATATGTCGCGCGAGCTGTTCGCGAGCGCCCACGGCGAGACCGGCGGCAGCCATGAATTTATCGGCTCGCAGTAGCCCGAGAAAATCATGCGCACGATAGCGCCGCGGTCTATCGACATAGCCGCCGCGCGGCGCACGACGGCGTCGTCCCACGGGAAATTCTTGTTGTTGAGAAGAAGGAAAAATGCGTGCATTCCGCGCGCGAGCGACATTTTCAGCTTCGGGTCCGCGCCGAGCCTGTCGATGTCCGACGGCCGCGCGATGTCGCTCAGTATGTCCAGCTCGCCCGCCTCGGCGGCGAGTATCTGCGCGTCGGGGTTCGTTATAATGAGCATCGAAAGCTCCTCGAGCTTTGGCCCTCTTATCGAATTTACGTCTATTCGTTCCGCCGCGCGCGCATCATGCGCGAACAACAACAAAAGCGCGGCGAGCGCGGAAAGTAAAAATTTTATAGCGCTCAGTCCTCTTTTTCGGGGGCCTTGAGCCGCAGCTCCCTTCCCGGAACCGGCTTGCCCGCGATGATTTTCAGCAGGAGCCTCGCCGCGAGCACGCCCGTCTCAAACGACGGCGCGCCGCCCTCCTCCATCACGAGCGAGTGGAAGCCCTCGCGCGTGAAGCCGAAGCAGAGCGCCGGCATCGAAAGCGCGCCCGGGAAATTCTCCCCGTCGCACCAGATTACCCCCTCCGCGCCGAGTCCGTCAAGCGCCTCGGCCGCGCGCCTCGCGCGCACGTCCGCGCCGTCCGTAGATTTCAGTATCACGTCGTAGCCCGAGTTCGACAGCGCGCGCTCTATCCCCGCGAGGAAAGGCCCCGCCCACGGCTCCGTCAGGTCGCGCGCGGCGACGCCTATGAGGCCGCTGCTCCTGGTCGAAAGATTGCGCGCGTTGCGGTCAAGCCGGTAGTCGAGCGCCCGCACGCTCTCCATCACCTTTATCTTCGTTTTTTCGGAAATTCTGTGATCCCCGCGAAGCACGCGGCTCACAGTGGCCTTGTCCACCCCGGCGCGTTCCGCCACGTCCTGCATAGTGACCCTCATTGCGACACCTCTTATGCAACCGATTGAATGGAATTATAGCAGAGGCGTAAAAGCGTGTAAATAAAAAAGAGACGCCGCAGCGTCTCTCGAAATCACCGAATTGCATGCGCCGTCCCTGCACATGCAGAATTACTGCGAAATCGTCCATTTAAGCATATATTTCTTGATGTGTTCAAATATCTGCATTACTATGACGAGGATCACGACCATGAACACAAAGCCTGCCCACGTCCTGTCGTAAAGTCCGAAGTCCGCGTATTTTCTGACGTAATATCCCATGCCGTATTTTGCTCCGTACATTTCGGCGTAGACGAGCATGACGAACGAACTCCGCAGCGAATTGACGAATCCGGCGAGTATCGACGGGCTTGCTGCCGGGAGTATGACCTTCGTCAAGCGTTTCCAGCCGTGAAGCTCCAGCGTCGCCGCCTTGTCGAGGTATCGTTTGTCTATCGTCATTATCCCCGTGATTGTCGCGAAGAGCGTCGCCCAGACGGTGCCGTATACGACGAGAAAGAGCGAAGCGGCCCAGAAGCTTGGCGCGAGGAGCAGCGCGAATGGCGAGAGGAGAATCGACGGGACGACGCTGAATGTGTAGACGATGGGGTGCAGTATCTCGCGCAGGCGTCTGTTCATGCCGAGCAGCGTGCCGACGCCCAGCGCGAAAATGAGCGAGACGACGACGGACGGTATCAGCAGCTTGAACGAGAACAGCATATTGAGGAACATCGTATTCGTATCGCCTTGGAAGGCGCGGCATATCGACTCTATTGACGGGAAAAGGAAGGCGTTGACGAGACCGTTGTCGGAGATGATCTTGTAGAGCAGGATCAACGCGACGTAGATGCTGACGGTTATCCCATATTTTTTGAAAAAGTTGACGGCTTTCTCCATATAAAAATTTTCCTCCGCTTCGCGGCAAAGCGCGGGCGGAGGAATCCACCGCCGCGCGGCCTGTCGCTTAATGATTGTTTTCGTTGAAGAACTTGAGCTGGCGGTCGTAGAAATCTTTGTCCGCCTCATATATGGCTTTATCAGCCATAAGCTCGTCTAGAGCGGCTTTATAGAGTTCGGTGTTGATGTGGTCGGTGATATTTATATTCTTGGCGTTCTCTGGAAGGAAGCCCGTCTTGCCGAGAATATCCCAAGCGTCGATAATGCGGTCCTTGATGGGGTCGAGGTTTATCCTGTAATGTTCGTTGAGCATATAGGCCGCAACGTAATCCTCGTCGGCGCCGATATTCTCCGCAGTCCATTTTACGACTTCTTCCTTGTGCTTTTCATAGTAAGCCTGTGCGCGGAGCTGGGCCTTCATGAGGAGCTTGAATGTATTAGGATTCTCTTCAAGGAATTTGGTGCGCGTGTATACGCGGCAGCAGGAGTAATTCGGTGTGACGTCGCTCATGTAGCTGACAATTTTGATGTTCGGCATGTTCAGCACCGCGAACATCTGCCCCGTGCCGATGACTCCATAGTCTGCCTCTCCGTTCACGACTGCGGCCACGCGGTCGCTGTGCGTCGGGAGCGTCATCCATTCCACATCTTTAAGCGGGTCGTGTCCAAGCCTCAGCAGAGCGCCGGTGAGCGCGAACTGGTTCGGCGGGCAGGCGATTTTCTTGCCGACGAAGCTTTCTATGCCGTTCCACTCGGTGTCGTTGCGCGCAATTATCGGCATGCAGCCGGTGAGCATATGTCCGCAGAACATCGTTATCTGGTTTCCCGCAGCGACCTCGGAGAGAGGAAGGTTTGTACCGTTGTTGGAGACTATATCGACGCTGCCTGCTATGAGCGCGGTCCCGCTGCCGCTGTCCATGTGTATCTCCTGAACGTCAAGACCGTACTCTTTGAAATAGCCGAGGCGCAGCGCCACTGTGACGAGTGCGTTGCCGCTGTTGCCGCGCGCCCATCTGATGGTCGTGGTCTCAGGTTTAGACTCTTCCGCGCAGGCGCTTGCAGCAAAAAGCGCCCCTGCTCCTACGAGTACCGCGGCGGTGAATGCCGCCAGCATTGTTTTTTTCTTCATTTCATAAATTCTCCCTTCGCGCTTATTGCGCTTGTTTGCTTTAAGCCATGCGGCTTTCTACGTCGCTGTTGATTATTTTTATCAGCGTGTTGCGCAGCTTGACGGCCTCCGGGTGGTCGAACTGCGTCTCGCGCGTTATCTGCTTCTCGTGCGGGCGTTGGCAGTCGTATATAATGCTGCTCGGCGACTGTCCGAAGACGAGAATGCGCGTGGCGAGCAGCATCGCCTCGTCAACGTCGTGGGTGACGAAGAAAACCGTCTTTTTCGGATCGTCATGCGACCACAGTTCTATTATTAAGTCCTGCAGTCTTGCACGCGTAACGGCGTCAAGCGCGCCGAACGGTTCGTCCATGAGCAGTATTGGCGGATTTATGCTAAAGGACTGCGCTATGGCGCATCGCTGCTTCATACCGCCGGACAGCTCTTTCGGCAGTTTTTTGAATACGTCTGGGTCTAGGCCAACGCTGACGAGCATATCCGTCGCGATTTTTTTCAGCTCTGATTTATCCCTCTCGGGGAAGCGCTGCGTCAGAGCGAGCATGATATTCTCGCCTGCCGTCATCCACGGGAACAGACCGTAGTCTTGAAAGACGACGCCGCGTTCTAGGCTTGCACCTTCAATCTTCGTCCCGTTCATTAGTATCTCGCCTGTGGTCGGCTTTTCGAGGCCAGCCAATAGGCGAAGGAAGGTGCTCTTGCCGCAGCCGGACTGCCCGAGCAGGCATAAGATC
>UQVV01000124.1 GCA_900544635.1 uncultured Cloacibacillus sp.
GCCTCGCTGGAAATTTTACAGCTTTGCAACAATCCGCAAGAGTGCGCCGCCGAAGCGCAACATTACGCCTCGCTCGCGTCATACCGCCGTAAGGCGCGCGCCGTACAATGCCCACGTAAACGAGAGGGAGGCGCGAAAGCGCGCCGGACCCCCGAAAACAATCTCAAAGGAGAGAAAAACATGAACATGACAGTAATGGCGCTCGCCGCTGCAGCGGCGGTAACGGCAACGGCTTTCGCCCATCAGGCGCACGCGGCGGAACAGGCGAAAAATCCCTTCGGCCTCGTCTATCGCGGCGCGATAACGAAAAACGAAGCGGGCAAGGTCAACATCCACCCCGTCAGCTACGAACTGAACGGAATTAAAATCGCCGCCAACGTCTACACGCCCGCGGGCTACGACAAATCGAAAAAATATCCCGCCGTCGCAGTCGCCCACCCCAACGGCGGCGTCAAGGAGCAGGTCGCGGGCCTCTTCGCGCAGCGCTTGGCGGAGCTCGGCTACGTGACGATAGCGGCCGACGCGGCCTTCCAGGGCGCGAGCGGCGGCGAACCGCGCAGCAAGGACGTGCCCTTCTACCGCACCGAAGACATCCACGGCATGGCCGACTACCTCTCTTCGTATCCCGGCGTAGACGCTGACCGCCTCGGTGTCCTCGGAATATGCGGAGGCGGCGGCTACACGCTGAACGCCGCGAAGTCCGACAAACGCTTCAAAGCCGTCGCGACGCTCAGCATGTTCAACAGCGGCCTCGTGCGCCGCGAGGGATACATGAGCTCGCTGGCGAACACTGTAAACGAACGTATGAAGGCCGCCTCCGACGCGCGCGCCGCGGAGCTTCAGGGCAAGATGAGCTACTCCGGCGAAGTGGACTTCGACGCGCTCACCGACGAAGCGATAGCGAAAATCCCGACCGACCTCTATCGCGAGGGAATGATCTACTACGGCAGGACGCACCGCCATCCGAACTCGACCTTCCGCTACACGACCGCGAGCCTCATGGAGCTGATGAGCTGGGACGCGACCGACCAGATAAAGCTCATCGACGCGCCGCTGCTCATGATGGCCGGAGAGAAAGCCGACTCGCTCTACATGACGCTCGACGCCTTCGCCAAAGCGACCGGCACGAACGACAAAGAGCTCTACCTCGTTCCCGGCGCGACGCACATCAGCACCTACCACGTCCCCGAGTACGTCGACCTCGAAGTCGCGAAGCTCAAGGAGTTCTTCGGCAAACATCTATAAAAGCCGCCGCGCGCGGAAAAGTGAAAAAATCATTTCCCGCCGGATGAAGGGAAACTGAAAAAATCACTTTTCCTCAAGCGCACGAAAACTAAAAAATCGCCTTTGCATAAAGCATCCGCCGCGTCCGCAATTTTAGGGCGCGGCGGATGTTTTTGCTCCGTCCATAAAACTGCGGCGCGCGGCGTATAGTCGTTAAACTTTCCAAGCGAAATAGCCGCATATTTTGTCATTCCGCGCTTCAACGCGGAATCCCGCGGCTTTGAACTCCGATACGTTACGGTATTTAACGACACTAGATGCCGGGGCAAGCCCGGCATGACGATGAAGCTGTATGTCTTAAAAAAGTTTAGTCACTATAACATTGAGGGCGCGGCGGTCCCTCTCCGTCGAAGCGCGGCACGACGATTCTACCGCCGTAAAATACGTAAAACCCCGCGCGTTTCGCCAGAGCGGGCGCAGCGTTGCGGCGCGTCCGTGCGCTCGCGCCTGCGTCCCGTCGCGCGCCCCGCTGGGTAAAATCATCGCCGCGCCCGTAAACTCACGGACGCGGCGATGCATCGTTGACTTTTCCCGAATTTCACGCGCGCGGCGCAAATTGCGGCGAGAGGCCGCGCTTTAGTCCAGCGTCACCAGTTCGTACTTCCTGCTGCCGAGGCCGATCTGCTCAGCGTATTCGAGCGTGTGCGTGCCGTCGCGCGAAGCGATGCGCTCGCGCAGAGATTCGCTGCCGGGAGCTGCGAGCGCGAGGTCGACGCAGGCCTGGTCGAGCGCCACGGGGTCGAGCGACGCGAGCACGCCGATGTCGTGAATTTCAGGCTTTGACGGAGACGGGTCGCAGTCGCAGTCTATCGAGATGCGGTTCATCACGTTGACGAAGAGTATTTTGCCGTCAAGCGCGCTGACGACGGCCTTGCCCGCCTCCGCCATAGATTCGAGGAAGGCGTCCTGCTCTCCGCACCATACGTTGCTCGTGCTCCTGCCGCCGCTGTGGATGAGCGCCTTGCCCTGCCGCGAGCCGAGCCCTATCGAGATGTTCTTTATCGCGCCGCCGAAGCCGGCCATCGCGTGTCCCTTGAAGTGCGACAGCACGACGTAATAATCGTAGTTTTTGAAACGCGAGCCCACGAGGTCCTCTTTCAGGTGTCTGCCGTCCTTCACGGGCAGAGCCATCGAACCGTCCGCGTCGAGGATGTCGACGTACGCGACGTTCGTGTAGCCGTGCTGGAGCGCGACGCGCATGTGCTCGAAGGTGTCGCCGCGCGCGCCGCCGTAGGCGGTGTTGCATTCGACGATGGAGCCTTTGACGTGCCTGACGAAGTCTCCTATGAGCTCCGGCTTCAGGTAGTTGCTGCCCGGCTCCCCTGTGCTTATCTTGACGGCGACGTTCTCGCCCTCGGCCCTGCGTTCGAGCGCTTCGTAGACGCGCACGAGGCTCTCGGGAGTTATCTCCTTCGTGAAGTAGACCTTCGGCGCGGCGGCCTCGGCGCGCCCGCAGGCGAACGCGAGCAGCAGCGCCATTACTGCGGCAAATTTTTTCATTTTCGTCTCTCCTTCCGGCGTTCCCGCCTTTTTTCAAAATTATATTTTCTTAGAGCGCGCTCTAATCAAGCGGCACGTCCCGCGCCCTCTTCGCGTTTTATGCGGCGCAGCTCGGCCGCGTACATGAGCAGCGAGACGGGGAACATTATCACCTCGACTATGAGCTGCGTCCAAATCATGCCGTACAGCCCGACGAAGCGGTTCATGAGACAAAGTATCGGGATGTTGAGAAATCCCTGGCGGCAAGTGATGAGCGCGGCGGAGCCGAGGCCGCGGCCCATCGCCTGAAGCGTATAGGAAATCTGCGCGTTCACTCCCGTCAGCGGGACGGCGAGGCAGGCGATGCGCAGGAAGGAGCTTCCGAGCGCCGCGGTCTGCGCGTCGTCGATGAACTCGCCGAGGATTTCGCGCGAGAAAACCAAGAACGCCGCGACGAAGAGCGCCGTTATGACGATGGATGTCTTCCACGAGAAGACGGCTACGTCCTTCATGCGCTTGAAATTTTTCGCCGCGTAGTTGTAGCTGACGAGCGGCATGAAGCCTTGGTAAAGCCCCGTGCTCACGCAGAGCGGCAGCTGGTCGATCTTCTTCACTATGCCGTAGGCCGCGACTGCAACGTCGCCGTAGCCCGACGAAAGTTTGACGATCGTCATCGCGGAGAGGTTCGCGAGCGTTATCGCGAGAGCCGCCGCGAGGCCGACGGACATCGTCTGTCCAGCGTAGCGCGGCGAAAAGTCTGCCGGGTTCGCCGAGAGCGCGCTCTCCCTGCGCCCGCGGTAAAGCAAGGCGACGAAGAAGAGCATCGAGGCGAGGTTGGAAAACGCTGTCGCGATCGCCGCGCCGCTCACGTCCATGCCAGCGCCGAAGATAAGCAGTGGGTCGAGCGCCATGTTGAGGAAGCCGCCCGCCATCATGCCCGCGCTCGCAATCCGCGCGTGGCCCTCGCCGCGCAGCAGGTGCGCCATCGTCAGAGTCATCATCGTGGGCACGCCGCCTATGACGACAACCCAGAGGAAGTACGAGCTTGCGTAGCCGTAGTTCTCCGCGCTCGCGCCGAGGAAGAGCAGCACCGGCTCCATGAAGGCGAACGAGAGCAGCGAAAAAACGAGCGTCGCGGCGATTCCGCCGTAGAAGCAGAACGACGAGACGCGCCGTGCGTCGCCGCGCCTGTGCAGGCCGAGGAAGCGCGAGACCATGCTGCTGCCGCCGATGCCGAAGAGGTTGCCGAGCGCCGTCAGCAGGCTGAACCACGGGTAGACGAGCGTCACCGCCGCCACCATGTACGGGTCGCCGAGCTGTCCGATGAAGTATGTGTCGGCGAGGTTGTATATCATCGAGACGACCTGGCTGATTATCGTCGGTACGGCGAGCGCCGCCACCGCCTTCGGCACGGGCATCTCTTCAAAAAGTTCTTTTCCCGACACGTTTTTCACACGCGCCGCCTCCTTTTTATGTCGCAAAATAGAAAAATCGCCGCACGCAGCGTTTGGGCGCGGCGCGCGGCTTTTCGGAGCTTTCGGCGCGGGATGGGGCGCGCCGGAAATTTATGTTTCTGCCGTCGGGCGGTGGAAAATGCGCCCGTTAGAAGCACTCTTCGAAAATTTGCAGGATTTCCTCGTGCGTCATGCGCTTGTAGCTGCCCGCGGAGATTCCGCAGGAATCCGCGATTGTCTTGAACATCGACCTGTCGGTCACGCCGAGCTCGCGCAGCGTCGTTGGCAGCCCGATTTCCCTGATTAACGCGGCGAGCGCCTCGACTCCCGCGGCTGCCAGCTCTTCGTCGTTCATGCCGCCGCGCTCTATGCCCCAGACTTTCTGAGCGAAGCGGACGAACTTCGGCAGGCCGTATTTGTAGATGTGGCGGTAGTAGACGGGGTGAAGCACCGCGAGGCCGCGCCCGTGGTTGCAGTCGGTGTAGGCTCCGAGCTGGTGCTCCATCGCGTGGCACTCGAAGTCCGGCTTCTTGCCGAGCTTGATGATTCTGTTCTCCGCCATCGTTGAGCACCACATGAGGTTCGCGCGCGCGTCGTAATCCTCCGGGTTCTTAATCGCGGCGCGCAGGTTGCGCACGACGCTCTCCATCAGCGCTTCTGAGATGCTGTCGGAGACGTTGTCCCCGTTCGGCTCGCCGAAGTAGGTCTCCATGATATGCGAGAGGGTGTCGAACGCGCCGGAAATCATCTGCCCCTTCGGCACGCTGTAGGTGTACGTCGGGTCGAGCAGCGCGAAGCGCGGGTTGCACTGCGGGTAGTCGCGCCCAGATTTTATCTTGAGAGCCTCGTTCGTGATGACGGCTCCGCCGTTGCACTCGCTGCCCGTGCCCGAGGCCGTGACGACGACGCCGAGCGGAAGCGGCGCGAAGTCCACCGGCTCGCCGCGCATCCAGAACTTTTCCCAAACGTCTTCATCCGAGACCGCCGCGAGCGAGACGGCCTTGCAGCAGTCCATCACGGAGCCGCCGCCTGCGCCGAGTATCAGCGATACGCCATTCGCTCGCGCGAGCGCCGCGCCCTCCAGCACCTTCGCGTAGGTCGGGTTCGGCATAATGCCGGAGAACTCGACGACGTTCCTGCCGTTCTCGCGAAGTATCGAAACAATCTCGTCGTAGACGCCGCTCTTCTTTATCGAGCCGCCGCCGTAGGCGAGCATCACCGTGTCGCCGTACCCCGCGAGTATCGCGGGCAGATGCTCCTTCACGCAGCCTTTGCCGAAGTAGACCTTCGTCGCGTTTTCAAATACGAAATTGTACATTTATCATTCCTCCGTAAATTCGTCGTCCGCGCGTAAAATCCGCGCCTTTTTCCGAAACGATGCTAGCTCTTACAGCGTTCTCTAAGTCAAGCGAAACGCCGCGCTGAGGGAAAATTTCCGGCGCGGCGTTTCGTTGGGGAGCAAAGCCCCTTTAGGAGGATGTCCGCGCGTGCGCGGGAGTGCGCTGGCGTTTAGTCGAGCTTCACGAGTTCGTACTTGCGGCTGCCGAGCCCGATCTTC
>UQVV01000125.1 GCA_900544635.1 uncultured Cloacibacillus sp.
CTATGGTGAAATTATTCAGCAGATTGCAGCCTTGCATGACGTAGCCTATCTCCGGCCCGCGCAGCGCCGCAAAACCGTCGGCGTCGAGCGCCGTCAGCTCTTTGCCCATGAAGGTTATGCTGCCGGAGTCCGGGCGGCACATGCCGGAGAGCAGATGGAAGAGCGTGCTTTTGCCGCAGCCCGACTGCCCCATTAGGACGGTGAACGATTTCGCTTCGAGCGCGAGCGACACGCCGTCGACCGCGGCGAAGGTCTCGCCCCTGCGCTGGTATTTCTTTACGAGATTCGACGCCTGTAAAATCATGCTTCTTTCTCCTGTATCAGACGGATTGGTTCGCCGCGGCAGACCGCGAGGATTGCGCAGACGGAGGCCGCGAGCCCCGCCGCGAAGGTCGTCGTCGTGTCTCCGTGTACGAGCACGGCGGAGGGCTTCGCCTCGTCGTAGTACTCCCCCGCGCCCGTGAGCACGGAGGCCGTGATGTAGTCGAGCGACTGGCGCTCCTTCATTATATGGAGATTTTTGTCGGCCGTTATCTTGAAGAAGTCGAGCACCTGGTCGAGCATCGCCGCGTGCTGCCCTGTCGCGAGCACGCGCACGTCGAAAGCGTCCTGCTTCTGCAAAGCGATGACGACGGGCGCCATTTTTATGGCCTCGGGACGGGTTCCAACCACGCAGACGATTTTTTTTCTATCCATAGGGAACCTCCGTTATTCTATAAAAAATTAAAGACCGGCAGCCCCAGCAGCCGCATTCCGCAGCTCAGGAAGACGCCGTGAGCCGCGCCCAAGACGATGAGCACGGCGAACTTCGGCAGTCCCGCGTCCTGGAGCTTGTGATGCGCGTGTCCGCGGTCCGGCTCGAAGGGCGACTTATGCGTCAATATGCGCCGCGTCATCGCGACGAGCGTATCGACGACGGGGACTCCGCCTAAAAATAATAGCACAAAGGCGATATGAAAGAATCCGGTTTCAAAGATATTCGGGAAAATGCTCCACGCGAGCTGCGACGAACATATATAGCCGAGCAGCGTGCTCCCGCCGTCGCCGAGGAACGTGCGCGGCTGCGGAAAGTTCCAGAGCAGCACGCCGAAGACGAGCCCCGCGAACGGCAGCCATACGCCGCCGCTTCCGACGATGAGCGCGCAGAGCGACGTAATCAGAGTTATCGTGAGGCACAGCCCGTCCATGCCGTCGATGAGGTTGTAGGCGTTCGTCGCGCCGGCAATCCATAGAATCAGCAGCGCGCGCTGCCACAGAGGCACGGGCAGAGGCCAGACGACCCACGCCGCCGCCATCAGGTGGAAGATGAGGCGGACGAGCGGCGGCAGCGGGTGCATGTCGTCCATGTAGCCGACGATGAAAATCATCGTCGCGCCCGTCGCGATATACGGCACCTCGACGCCGGGGTTGCCAGTGAAGAGCGCCCAAAGCAGGTAGCCGCTCCACAGCACGAGCCCCGCGCCGCGCGGCATCACGCTGCGGTGCTTCTTCCTGCCTCCGGGGACGTCGAGCAGCCGGAACTTCTCGGCAAGCGCAATCGCCATCGGCGTGCCGACGAGCCCCCAGAGGAAGGTCATAAGCGTAAAGAGGTATACGGGAAACAAGAACGCCTCCGTTTTACTTTGTGCCGAAGAGCCTGTCGCCCGCGTCTCCGAGTCCCGGCACTATGTAGCCGTGGTCGTTGAGGTGGCTGTCGACGGCGGCGACGTAGATGTCGACGTCGGGGTGCTCTTCGTGGAACTTCGCAATACCCTCGGGCGCGGCGAGCAGCGAGACAAGCGAGACGCGCTTTCCGCCGCGCGCCTTGATGTGGCTGACCGCAGCTGCCGCCGAGCCGCCCGTCGCTAGCATCGGGTCGACGACGAAGATGTCGCGCTCCGATATGTCGGCGGGGAGCTTGCAGTAGTAGTCTACCGGCTTCAGCGTCGCGGGGTCGCGGTAGAGGCCGATGTGTCCGACCTTCGCGTTAGGCACGAGCTTGAGGATGCCCTCGACCATGCCGAGGCCCGCGCGCAGGACGGGGACTATCGCGAGCTTCTTGCCGGAGAGCGTGAAGACGTTCGTCTTAGCGACCGGCGTCTCTATCTCGACCTCCTCGAGCGGCAGGTGGCGCGTCACCTCGTAGACCATGAGGCCGGCCACTTCCTGCACGAGGTCGCGGAAGTCCTTCGACGAGGTCTCCTTGTTGCGCATGAGGCCGAGCTTGTGGCGCACGAGCGGATGGTCGATGACGACGGTGCGTCCGCCGGCGGGAGCCGACTCGATGGCGTTCGAGTTCGCGCTCTCGTAGGCGCTTATCTTCTCGAGCCTGTAGATGTGGCGGCCGCCCTCGAAGGGCTCGGCGAGCCACGCCTTGACCATGTCGGCGGCGACGTCGGAGCCGAGCACGCGCGCGCCGAGGACGAGCACGTTCGCGTCGTTGTGGCGGCGGCTCATGACCGCCGTGAAATGGTCGTGGCAGAGCGCCGCGCGGATGCCCTTGACCTTGTTCGCGACGATGCTCATGCCGATGCCGGTGCCGCAGACGAGTATGCCGCGCTCCGCCTTATGGCTTGCGACGGCTTCGGCGGCCATGAAGCCCCAGTCGGGGTAGTCGACGCGGACCTCGCCCGACGCCGTGCCGCAGTCTATGACTTCGTGCCCCGCCTCTATAAGAGCGGCCTTGATTTCCTCTTTGAGTTTATAACCGGCGTGGTCTGCGCCCATCGATATTTTCATTTTTATTCCTCCGTCAGAAATTTTATTTTTTACTTTATTATTTCTTCCATTATTTCGCCCGCGAGCGTGTACGGGTCGGCGCGGCGCTCGGAGAGGCTCTGCATCAGTTCGTCGCTCTTCCTCGCCTTCCACGACTTCTCCACTATCGCGGATATCTCGCCGCGCAGTATCGACTCGACCTCCATCTCGAGCTGCGACCAGCGGCGGCGGCGGCCCTCGGCGCTCTCGGCGAGGTACTTCGCGTGCTCCGTGATGATTTCCTTCACGCGGTCGACGCCGGTGTTCTTGTTGGACGAGACGAGCGCGACGGGCGGAACCCACTCGCGTTCGCTGAGCATCTTGAGCATGACCTGCACGTCGGCGGCCACCTTGTCGGCGCCTTCCTTGTCGGCCTTGTTGACGACGAAGACGTCGGCTATCTCCATGATGCCGGCCTTCATTATCTGCACGTCGTCGCCCATTCCCGGCGTGAGGATGAGGCAGACCGTGTCCGCTATCTTCACGATGTCGACCTCGGACTGGCCGACGCCGACCGTCTCTATGATGACCGCGTCGAAGCCGCAGGCGTCGAGTATGAGCGCGGCCTCGTGCGTGCCGCGGCTGACGCCGCCGAGATTTCCGCGCGAGCCCATGCTGCGGATGAAGACGCCCTCCTCGACCGCGTGGTCCTGCATGCGCAGGCGGTCGCCGAGAATAGCGCCGCCAGTGAAGGGGCTCGACGGGTCTATCGCTATTACGCCGACCTTCTTGCCCTCGGCCTTGAACTGCGAGATGAGCCTGTTGACGAAGGTGCTCTTGCCCGCGCCTGGGCTTCCGGTGATTCCGATGACGTGGGCCTTGCCGGTCCTCGGATATATCTTTTTCATAATTTCTTTGGACTCTGGAGATTCTGCCTCCACAAGACTGATAAGGCGGCCGATGGATCTCGGGTCGCCGTCGAAAGCGCGAGTTAGCAGCTTATCCATGGTATCGAACGCTCCCTGTTTTTATTTTGTGAGGTGAAATCATTGCCTTCATTCATGACTGCGCTATTTGAAGAGTATGTCGACGCCGGCGAAGCTGTATATGCCGAGGCCGATCGACGCCGCGAAGGTGAAGCCGAGGACCATGCGCAGGTACGTCACCCACATCGCGCCGCCGGGCCATTTGCCGGAGCGGATGTTGACGACCATGCGCGCGAGGAAGAGCGAGACTCCGAAGAGGGCGAGCGCCACAAACGCCTGAAGGTTTACGGAAGGCACGTCTTTAAGAAAATCGAACAACGAGCTCACCCTTTCGCGGACGAGAAATAAACAAAAGAGAGAGGAAACGTCCCTCTCTCTTACATGATAACGCTTATTTTGCCGAATGTCATGCCTTTCGCGCTATATTGCGGAAAGAATGGATGCGGCGGGGCGCTTTTCCTCGTGTATCTGGCGCAGCGCGGCGACGCAGACCTCGAGCGCGCGCTTGCCGTCCTTGATGCCGACCATCGGCTGGCGTCCGTCGCGCACGCAGGAGACGAAGTGCTGCAGCTCCATCTTGAGCGGCTCGGTCTTCGGGAAGACCGGGTGCTCCATGACCTCGACGATGTTGCCGCCGCTCTGGCGCACGCAGCGCTGCACAGTGATGTCCTGCGCCTCGTAGTTGACCGTGATGTAGCGCTCGGCCTCCGTTATCTCCATCTGGCGCTGGCGCTTTTCCGAGACGCGGCTCACGAGTATCTGCGCTATGGTGCCGTTCGCAAACTGAAGCTGCACGGAGGCGATGTCCTCGTGCGGCGTGCGTATGCAGCTGCCGACCGCCGATATCGAGACGAGGTCGGAATGCACCATCGAGAGGATGATGTCGACGTCGTGTATCATGAGGTCGAGGACGACGCCGACGTCGCTGATGCGCGGCGAGAAGGGGCCCATGCGGCGCGTCTGTATGAAATAAGGGTCTTTGATGAATTCGCGCGCGTGCTGCACCGCGCTGTTGAAGCGCTCGATGTGGCCGACCTGGAGTATCACGTCCTTCTCGACCGCGAGGTTCAGGAGCTTCTCCGCCTCGTCGACGCTCGTCGTCACGGGCTTCTCGACGAGCACGTGTATGCCGTGCTCCATCGCGAGCTTCGCCACTTCGTAATGTCCGACCGTCGGCACGACGATGCTGACGGCGTCCGGATGCGTTTCTTTTATGAGCTTTTCAAAGTCGCCGTAGGCGTTGACGCCGAGAGGCTCGGCTATAGACTGGGCGCGCTCTTCGTTGACGTCGGCGACGCCGACGAGCTGAGCTCCCAAGATCTCCGTATAAACCCTCGCGTGGTGCATTCCGAGATGCCCTACGCCCACGACTCCAACTCTTACTGTGTCCACAATGCTTCACTCCTCGGAACGCGGTTTGCTGCCTATATAATTATTTTCACATATTTTCGCGGTTTGTGGAGCGTCCCGCAAGTAAAAAATTCCTTTTTTCTTCGTCGCCCGCGCGGTACGAATAGAATACTTCGTTTTCGCAGCGCGTGCAGCCGCCGAAGTCGAATATATTTTCCTCCGGCACGCCGCTCGCCGAAAGCTGCCGCCGTATCTCGCCGCCGATGTCGAAGAATACGAGGCCGTCCTTCTCCTTCGCGCACTCGGGCGAAAATTTCGCGAGAGCCTCGCGCGTCACTGGGTCGTCCGTGCGGCGCGAGTAGCAGCACGCGCCGATGCGCGGCCCTATCCACGCCCAGATCTTCCCGCCTGCGCGCCCGCAGCCGAAACGTTCGAGCGCTGCCGCCGATATGTTCAGCAGCGTGCCTTTGAAGCCCGAGTGCAGAATCATCATCCACGGCCTATCGCCTGCTCCCGCTATGACGACGGGCGTGCAGTCGGCGAAGCGCAGGCTCGCAAGCGGGCGTGTCCCTTTATGCCTCCGCAGCGCGCAGGGCCATGTAGGCCGCGCCGAAGATGCCGGCGTCGTTGCCCAGCGATGCGATCTCGATGGGCGTGTTGGCGCAAACCGTAAGGGCATAGCGACGATACGCGGCGTACAGCTCGTCAAGATACTGGCTGGCGGAATTGGAAACGCCGCCGCCC